>JALZGI010000278.1 GCA_030861105.1 Thermoproteota archaeon | reverse complement strand
GTTCAATACATCAACTCTAAAATAGAGGCCTGTTATCGCTGCAATTACATACAGAAATACAATTATAAGTCTAGTTTTCTAAAGGAACGTCTCCTTTTTGCACATGGACAACTAATTCATGCCGCTGCATATCACCTAAGCTCTGATATTTCTTCCCACATAACCTACACCTATAGCTGGAGGTATTTTTGCTACTACTAGTCATTTTATCGTATTATGCTCCTCCTCTTATCTGTATTAAGGTTTCACCACTGGCGCTTAGTTATCTATAATTGTTCAAATAGTTCAAAATAGTTCAAATAGTCCTCTAGCAAGGTGATTGAAAGTTAAAGAAGTTTATACCACTAAAGATCTACTTCTGTGGAATAATCAGTTTAGGACAAAAGCAGAAAAATGCATTGATTATACCAACAGATTCTATAGTACAAATAAAAAATTAAGATTAAATCCTGGGGGAATTTACACCGGTGTTTGGTGTAGAGATGCATCTTACGTCCTTAGAGATTGGTTTATTTCTGGTAGAGTTTATGAGGCATTAGAACAACTTCATACAATATGGTCATATCAAATAAGTCCTAGTAGCAGAGAAAAAGTAGTCTATGGCAGAGGATCTCCAGAAATGGACTTTAAACCAGTTATCGCCAGTCACAAAACTATGAAAAAATTTGATGGAGCCCTTCCAACCTCGATATTTAAGGAAAATAATGTTGTAGAAGTATTTGGAAAGAGTCCTGATATTGATTCAACTGCTTTAATGATTTACGCAACATCTTGGATACTCCTTGAGGTATTAAAAATGAGAAAAAGCGCTAACAGTAATAGCGCGAGTTTATTGGATTTATACGAAGAATCGCATGTGTTATTCCTTGGTAATAGAAAGGAAATAAGTAAAATAAAGGCATCAAAATTATACCCATTAACTGATAAAGTCCTCAATTTTGCAGTCCCTAGAATGGAAAAGGCCTCAGCATATCTTGCCAATCGAGATATTGATGATGATTACCTGCTTGAACAAGACCATAACGAGGATTGGATGGACTCGATTATGAGAAGAGGAAAAATTGTTTATAGCAATGCAAGCTGGATACTGGCTTTAAGAAATTTTTCCAAGTTATTGAAGCGACTTGATAACCTGCATCATGTTGGTAGTAGTAGCAGAAAATTAGAAAAGAATCATTACGGGAAAAGAGTAAAGATATCAAGTGACAAAATTGAGAAATTAGCAGATAAAGTAACACAAGCTGTAGAACAAAAACTGTGGTCAGAAGAAGATGAAAGTTATATAGATATACAACAAAAAGAACAACATATAGGCGGACCTTACAGGACTCTCACACAAGACGTGGTTCTATATTTAATTGCAATTACGGAAGAAGAAGGAAAAAAAGAATATGAACGACAAATTCGGAGCAAGGGAAGACAACAATTCGATATTGTGGTCAAACAGAATAGTAGGAGGAGTAGGAACAGTGACAGAAACAACCATTCTTCTTCTTCTTCTTCTTCCTCCTCCTATACTAAGGCCTTAAGAACTCTAGACGCTATTAGAACCAGGACGTGGAGAAAAACAAATGGCCACTGGTAACAGAAGTAGAATTACAGCGAACAGGCCCTTGGATTCTTAAACCATACCAATATCATAACTATACATTTTGGCCATGGACTACTGCATTAGAAATGACTGCTCGAAACAGATTTGGGCAGCTTAATGAATGCAAGATACTTTTCTCTAGTCTTGCTTCAAGTAATGAGCCCCATGTTCATACTTTTTATGAATGGCTAAATCCAAAGATGGATCGGGGAGAGGGTGCATTTCCATTTAGAACAGGAATATCTGCCGTAAGATTATCTATTTTTGATATACTAAAGAATATGAAGGACGAGAATAATGTAATAATAGGAAGAACAAGAAGAAGAACAAGAAATGAGTAATCATGAAAAGCAACTACAAAACTGGATTCCGTCTCCTTTTCAAAATGCAGCAAGAAATCTCGCTGAAGATGCTATAAAACAATTTGTCAAACAAGAAGATAATCAAGTTATAGGACTTGGAAGTGGGCCTATGGCAGCGGAAATTGTTAGGCATATGAAGAACAGCATAAAAAATAAAAAAACCATAGAATGCGTAGTCACATCCTTCCAGATAAAACTAGAAGCACAATACAGTGGACTGAAAGTAGTTGATGAAAATCATATCCCAGAGATTGATGTTGTTTTTGATGGTGCTGATGAAATTGATTCGAAATATAATATGATCAAAGGAGGAGGAGGCGCTCTGCTAAAAGAAAAAATTATTCACTTAGCGGCCAAGAAAGTAGTTATTACAGCAGAATCAAAAAAGTTTGTAGAGAGGTTTGCATGGCCAGTACCTATTGAAGTATCTCCTTTTGCTATTTCACTAGTAATAAAAGAACTTGAACAGAAAGCGGAAGGCAAACCTAAAATACGTATGTTAAATGAAGGCTATCCTTATGTTACAGAGAATGGTAACTTTATACTTGATACTGCTTTTGACTTCTCTGTTATAAATGATATAAGAAAAAAGGAAGTTGAGCTAAAAAGTATTCCAGGTGTAGTAGAGGTGGGTCTATTTACTCGACATGCCGATGTTTATTACAAGGCAAATGTCGATGGGTCTTTTGAAACTATTAAGTTATAATAATGCTGATGCTTTGATAATGATAGGTGTCGAAACACAATCGGTAACGGATGGATATTCAATAATAATCTTTTTTTAACCTCTAGAACTTTTGTATCCTGCTTGTTCTTCTCTCTTTTGCTATATAGTCATCCTTACCAAATGGATGACCACCAAAACCATGTCTCATCAATGCAATTGCTCTGTAAGTATCGCTATCTTTTGTTCTAGACTTAAAGAGCTCCATTATAGATTGACAAATTACAGGAATTGGAATTTCCTTATTGATAGCATCTTGTATTAACCAGTCTACCTCACCAGTGTCTTCGACATAACTATCTATTTTGTTTATGTCTTGTTGTTCTCTAAGACCCTTCTCCATAAGCTCCACAAGCCAGCTTCTTATTACCGATCCATTTGACCAGTTCCTAAATATTCCAGCAATGTCAAGTCCAAATTCATTCTGTCGCCTTAACAAAGCAACACCTTCACCTATGGCTTGTAACATTCCAAATTCTATTCCATTGTGGACTAGCTTTACAAAATGGCCACTACCTGGTTTGCCAGTATGTATATATCCATCATTATTTATCGCCAAAGTCTTCAAAATGGGTTCGGCAATCTTAACACCTTCGTCTCTCCCACCAACCATAAAACATGCACCGTACCTTGCTCCATCAAGCCCGCCGCTTGTGCCGCAATCAAGAAAATAGATTCCTTTCTTTGATAGCTCTTTTTCTCTCTTGATAGAATCCAGATAAAATGAATTGCCACCGTCCATCACAACATCGCCCCCTTCTAAATATGGTATAAGTTCATTTAGAACAAAATCCACAGTTGATCCGGCGGGCAAAGAAAGATAAATTATTCTAGGGTGTTCTAAATGTGAAGCAAACTCCTTGTAATCGGTTGCAATCTTAACACCTTTGTCTTCTAACTCAGGCTTTTTACTTCTAGCCTTCCCTACAACTTTAATGTTCTTGTCAAGGGCTTGAAGTGCAAGGTTGGCACCCATTTTACCCAGTCCTATAATTCCGAGTTCCATATCTGGATTATCTTGTGATAGCCCCATGTCGGAGGTCACTCATCCAGATTCTGGTTATAATAGTGTTTATGAATAGATAAACTGTATTCAGTGCAGTGAGTAATCTATTTTGTATTAGTTAACAAGTTAGTTGTCATTTTACTTCTTTGACACAATAGTGTTAGCTATTTCTTGCTGTGTGGCCTCCAAATGCTAAAAATTCAATCATCTCCTCTCCATCATTTGTAATAGAATGTGCAGTCTTCTCTGGTATGTAAATAATATCGCCATCTCTAAACTTTGCGACCTCATTTCCTATCTTAATATTACCTCTGCCTGAGATTATATAATATACTTCCTCATGGTCTTCATGGGTGTGGCGTTCATAAGAAAGGCTAGGCTGTAACTTAGCAAGGGAGACGTATGTTATCGTTTTTAGACATTTGTATTCTGGTTCCACCTCGGCTTCTATGTCGCCACTAGTTTTAGAACCAGCCATAGAGAGCAATCTCCAATCCAAACCACTTTTATGT
>JALZGI010000272.1 GCA_030861105.1 Thermoproteota archaeon | reverse complement strand
TGTTTATTACCGATCATACCGGGAAAGAGGATAACTTCTTTGATATTATCGAAGAAAAGGACAGTATCTCAGATAAGGAAGACGAGATGCTAATGAGGCATTATGAAAAATGCAGCAGTGCCGCAGGAGGTAAAGAGAGAATAGAACAGATGTTAAAGCTAATAGAATATTTGGAAAATAGGAACTGGATGAAAAAAGATGTATATTATTGATTCTTTATGATAGAAGTAAATGGGTGTATGGTGTATAGGGGATGGTAGACTGGTGAATCTGCAAAATTTTGCTACACATAAAAAAAGAGCAAAGAAGAAATGATTTGATATAAATTAAGGTCTTAATTCCCATAAGGCATACATGAAGGTCTCTGAATTATGTAAAATGGTTCAGGATTCAATTCATTATGGCAAATATCCTCTTGAAGATAATCAGAAAGACTTAGCCAGTTCGGTGCAGGTTATAAATAGGTCACCACTAGACGACTTAAAAAGTAATAATATAAAGATAGAAGTAAGATTACAAGACTTGTATGTGTTGAATAACTATTTTCCGAATATGCAGCATTTACCAGGAATTATTGAAATAGACATACTTGATTCATTCAAAATATTATGTAGGCGTCTAGCAAGGATAAACAAGTCCCTTGGTGATACCTCAACTTCAACGGTCTCCCTAAAGAAACAATAAAAAATTGGCAGTCATAAAATTAGATTTCAACGATATGGGAACTATAATAAATACTACCACGTTTAATTCTGTGCTTTTTGTAAGGCCCTTGTAGGAGTTCTTGAAAGGTATCTTATTATTTGTCTATCTAAAGGGTTGTATGACTGAATTGCAGATTTGAGTTAATAGTTCGATATATCTGTCTATGTCATACAGGGTATTGTCATCGGCTAGTTCTAAAGGAGTGGCCAGTGATATATTTCTTGTATTAAGAAGATCTTTAGAATGACTTTTTCTTTTATCTTTATAATTAGTTATTATATATCTGAGGATTTGTCCTCCCTCAAGTAGCTTACCTTCCTTGTTTAACTGTTTCATTGCGTTATTTTCAGCAGTATTTCTATTAATTTGATATTCATTAAAATCTTTTGAACGTCGTTTAGCAAAGGCCAATTCTTCAAGAGGTATACTTCGATCTTCAAGTCGCTGTCTATATTTTTCGAAATGTTCGAAGACTTTTGGTATCAATTTTCTAACTTCTTCCATATTGCGGCCACTAGCCATTATCTCAAGTATCTCATTTTGGAACTTCGCAAATAAAGAAGGAGTATCACGTCTTCTTGTTTCTATCCCTCTTACCTTAATATTACTATCTTCAAATACACCAAAATAACGGTTAACTACCGGTAAATTATCATTTACTTTAGAAGAAGTAAATACAATCCATCTATATATGTCTTCAAAAGATATACTAAATCCTATCTCAGCTTCGATTGCTTCCTTCAACTTTAAATAATCTTGTCGCTTAGCGTCTTTCTTCTGAATCCATATAGAATCTACTATTCCATGAATAGCTCTAAACCCGTATTTTTCAGCTGCCCTGGTTACCTTTAAAAATATTTGTCTATCAAAAGCACACACTGATATATGAGCATCAATTCTTCCAAACTTTGCATTGTTAAATCCAAGATAACCGAAAGAGGTTACCAGTATCCATTTTAATGCTGATTGTCTTGCATCATAAATTGCTTTTAGGGATTTGTTAATATTAATATCTTCTTTTAACTCATTATATGACGCGCGTTTTTCTAACACAATTCCAAGAGAAGTAGGTACAATTCCTATACTCTTTTCACAAATATTATAATCTAATTCAGGTACTCTGAGCTTGGAATTAGGACAACAATAGCAATGCACAGTTTCGGCAGATATATTCTTCTGTAGCATAATATTTGGATAAAGAGAAACAAAGTCAAATTCAGCTGCTTGCTTATGTACTCCTAATTCTGGTTCAAAAATAAATCCACCTCTATCCGCTATCAATAGTTCTTCAAAGTTTTTAAAATACTCTGCTAATGTTGGCTTCCAAGGTATTAATATATCTTTTTTTGAGGCATAATAGAATTGCAGACTACTTAAACATCTTCCAATGGACGCTCTTGAAGCAGTATGGAGAGGCATCCTACATAATCTGCTTATTTCATATAAACCATGTAATCCACCTGCGTTAGTCTCTTCCTCTAAGAAAAAAGAATTGCTTACATCTATGTGTATACGACCTAATAGCTTTGTAGTAGTAGGTTTAAAGTATATTTTCCCATACGAGATATAACTCGAGCCCTTGTTATCTGGTTTCTTTAAAGGTATTGGTTCTCTACTCATAATCAAAGGTATGTCATTTACCTCAGCTCTGTAAATTAGATGGGGAAAAGTAAATGAGTCTCCATCATCTGTAAACACAAAGTCTGGGTCAATCTTCGTATTCACCTCTTCCATAAGTTCCTCAATAGTGGATACTTCTGACTCTTTTTGAATTTGAAAAATATCATTCTGAGTTTGAATTGAAACCGACTTAATTCTATCTGTTGGCTTAGGTATCTTTCCTTCCATCTTTAAATTGATTCTTAGGTGAATGCCTCTAAAGATGGGAGCCTGATAATCTGGTGCATAAACGTTATCTTGTACTTTAAAGTTTTCCGCTCTTCTTAATGAATTACCAAAACTACCAAAAGCAAGTGGAAAAAGGTCTCTGTCATAAAAATAGTATTGAGCTGGTAACAGATCCACATTATATAATCTAAACCGATTAAACCTTCCACCAAAGGCTTGAATCTGTTTAGCTAAGGTTAATGCTTTAGAGGGATAATTTAATGACAGCTTTAGTACAGTAGATTTATTGGTATCTGTAATTTTTTCATATTTTGAAACAAATTCGTAATTATTAACCCCTTCCCTGATTATGGATTGTTTTAAAAGAGATATTAATTCATCCCTGTACTCTGCAGTAACATAGACAGAATATTTCCAGTTGGAGTCCTGTAACCGAACGATTTTATTCTGATTTTTCTCTTTGATCCAAATAACCATTTTATCTGCCAGAGGATAAGCATCAAATATCCACCCCTCAACCACTTCCATAACTCACATTCGTTGTTCTTTTCTTCAGTATATGATAAGTCAATAAAATTATAGTCAATAGTAAAATACCGTAAAGTACCGCACTTTATAAATAATACATCATGGATCAACAAATATATAGAATAAAGTGAGAGTATGTCAACCGTTAATTTAAATATATAAGGCTCCTTGCAATCCTGCACGAGCAAGAGTACAAATTGTCTGCATTCCACTTGGTTTGATAGCAAGTCCTTACTTCTGCAGTTTACTGGTAGTTGCTAACAAAACATTGAATACAAGGCAAGAAGGGAGCATCAATATAGGCAAGAATATGTAGGCAAGAAACGCACTAACCCACTTACCAAGAACTGCAAATAGGGCAATGAGTTTAGTCAGTCACCTATTGATGTAACCGTCGTTTAGTCTTGATTGAATTTCAAACAGTACGTATTACTAAACATTAATAGTACTCCTATAGGGCTCTGAAATCAAAACTCTTATTTGTATTTCCTCTGTATCATAGACTGTTCTTGTATTTCTTCCTGGCCTGAAGGTGTTGGCACCGATAGTTGTAATGAGCCATATCATTAGATAGAGTAGTCATAAAACAGTGCATCAGGAGAGTAAGTAAATCTAAATAATCAGCAAAGTAAGATGACATAGTTACTTGTGTAACTCCCCGCATAATAATTGTGTGCCCCTGTGTATGAACGACTAGGCAACTTAGACAATAGAAAAATTACCTGGGAACAGTCAATTAACAACGCGAAAAAAGATACATGTACAAGAAAGACTTTGTTATTAGAAGTGTCAAATTAAATCAATCGTATAATTTAGATATTGCTGTAATATTTCTAGTGTTAGGGCAACATACTGATGATGATTAAATTACCCAGAAGTGAAAATAAAAAGTTATTTCGCAGGCTATTTGTGATACCTGCATTCATTGCATTAATACTTTCTATGGCATCATTATTAATACTATTACATGAAATTACGATTTCATCAATCTCATCATCCTTATTACTATCATCCTCGTTAACAATTGCACAAAACATATATGCAGACCACGGGCAAGAGGCTGTACTTTCAATAGATAACTCGACTTTTATTCCCCTTACCATAGGTGGTGGAAATCAAGTCAAAGTATTGGCAAATTATACGGTCCAGAACTCTTCAATTGTAGGTGAAACGATAAATGCAGTTATGAAATTATATGCACTAGATGGAACTTTAGTAAAAACTTCTTCGTATCCGTCTGGATTTATAGCTCAAAATACCAACAGCACCGCCGAACTTAAAAGTACTATAGAAGACCCATCAATACGAGCTGTAATTGCAAATTTAACGCTCACAAATGCAGCAAAGACAGAAGTGATTTCAAATGAAGTATCGACCCAAGTTAATCTCCAAGGAACACCAATAACCACAACGACAAATACAACTATGACAGAGGGAGAAGAAATGGATGACACGTCTCCGCAAGCACCTCTGTCTCCGCAGCAGCCGTCGCAACCATCGGTGCCATCACCTTCTGGACAGGAAGAAATACAAGAAGAAAATGCTCCACAACCCCCTCCTGGACCAGAAGCAGATGCACCTGGCATAATACCACCTTTTGGATGAATCATTAAAGTGGAGCCCCCATAAATCGTAAGGTAAGCAATGTTTCAATGACAATGATACTTACAACGATATTCGTGGTATTTCTAAATTAGTGGCTTCTACATCTATTAGCTGAGGCACAATCAGCTAACAACAACACTGCTCAAGATAGCATAGAACAATAGATATTTCAATTGGATTCTAGACCCTATGGTTTATCAGATGCAGAGACATCCTGTAGATAGATATTGTACTATTCCTGCCGGAAAGACCATTCTTTTTACATCTTAAACTCTGAATGTTCTTTTGCTGAATTTCCTGACCTTCGAACCGAGAGAGAATTCATCAATGTGCTGAGCAAATGCAAGATTCCATAGTCCATTTGGAAGCTAGCATAGATGGTATACCTCTTACTGGACTAGAAAAATAACGTATTCAATCTCCATTATTCAATTTCACAATATCAGAAAACAATGGAATTTGAAAGTAACTAGATTATCATAATTATTGATAATTACATACAATTTTGTTAATTTGTTAACTGAATGTAAGTGCTCATTACATTGTCATCGTTATTGTCTGTGGGAGACATTCAATATCAACCGTTATGATTGATATGATATGCGTCAGTATTCGCACGGTAATTATATCACATCGCAATCTGTTAGGTATTATCCTTTATCATTGTAACAGATAACTGCATATCTATTAACCCTAACTACTTCTCGCTAGTTGCAAGGGCCCAGTCAGGTTGTGAAGGGATTAAATGCTATCCCTTGTGGGTTGTTCCCTTCAGAACCTCATGAACTTTGTAATTATTTGAAGACTTTAACACAATGACGGAACTTTGGATTCCTACCATAATAATCGTCAATATCACACATATACCAAGACATAAAATATATCTTCAGTCATTTTCATATAATGCAAAGTATAGCCAGGCAGTATAATGACTTCATCTTTCTTCTATGAGAAGAACCAAACAAACTACGAAAAAGATGTAAATCGTCTCCTCTCGGCAGTATCTAGATAAGGACTTTATATCTTTTTATCAGAAGGTACTTTGAATACAATGTCAAAATATGAAAGGCTCGGAGATGACAATAAAGAAAACTGTGAGCATTTTGCTGGGATAGATGAAACAAAGGTTTCTCCTAGAACATCAGAATGCGAAGAGTGTGAAAAAGAAGATACCGATTGGGTGGCCTTGCGTATGTGTTTGTCGTGCGGTCATGTGGGCTGTTGTGACTCTTCTGAAGGTCTCCATGCTACAAGACATTTCAAACAAACAGGACACCCTGTTATGACTGCATTACCTAACAAAGCATGGAAATGGTGTTATGTACATAAACAATATTATTAGTTATAAATTATAGCCAAGTTAAATGATGGGAGCAAGGACTGACCCTATTACTAACCAATTTTCATACAAAACTTATACCCCTTTTATTATTACAAATGACCTTCTTTTTTATCTCTAATTAAAAACTTGCAGATCAGATCCCCCTTGGCAGCTCTATGTGTTGTTTCTATATGGGCTCCAAGAAGTTTTTCAAACAATTCTGTTTCAACCGAACATGCTTCCCAATGTTTTTCAGCTATATGTATGATCGGACAATTATATTCCAATAGAACATGTCTTCCGGCACTCTGTTTAGAATCCTTCTTTGATTCCGCCATATATCCCTCTTCGTCTCTAATTCGTGCTAATTCCTTAACACGCTTATCAAAATCTAAACCCCTGAGATGTTTATAGTATTTATCAAAAAGATCGTTTTGACGCTCGCGTAGGAACTTTTCAACACCTTCTTTTCCTATATTTCGTTCGATAAAATCTAGAGCGTGAGTTGCAATTGCACTATATGATTTCGGGAAAACACTTTTGCTTTGACTTGTTAGTTTATACATAATTTTTGGTCTACCTACATCACCTTTTCTAGCTTCTGTTCCTTCCACTAAACCGCGATTTTGTAAAAGCGTAAGGTGCTTGTGAACTGCCATTCTTGATATTTTCATAACATCGGCTAATTCCCCAAGTCCTGCTTGTTGCATAACCTTTAAGTAATACAGTAACTTCTTCTTTGGTTCACTAAATCCCTCTGCGACAGGTTCAGAATTGACCAATAAAGTAATGTTAGCAGTACAACAATTATAAACCCATTGGTTTACAATTAGATTTGAATACTATCTAATCCTTTCTACTGAACCTTGACAAATAATAAGACCTAGTAATTAGTTACTTTGAATACAATATGCAGTTTTACAGTTACATATGGCTATATTAAATTATATTATAGATGGCATCGGATAGTATGTTGTATCTTGCCAAACCCAATATACGTGATATTGAAG
>JALZGI010000260.1 GCA_030861105.1 Thermoproteota archaeon | reverse complement strand
ACATCCATCAATTCCAGTATGTTGCCCTCTACAATTAGGACAGGTTTTATATAATGTTCATTAAGTTGCGAACACTGAACAAACAACCGTCCATCGTAGACCGAATGGAGCAGGTCTTGAATCGTCTTTCTTTCAATCGCTGTTTCTGGGGATACTATATAGTCGCCTACTTTCAGCTGGGCAAAATCAATGACTGCGCCAGCCTGTCGAAGTAAATCTGGAATCCCGCTCTTCTTTTCTCTCTCATCGACCACAATCCTACCCGGCACATTAGTACTCTACAAAGCGGGGATTTATTTGTCTAACCTGATTTTAAACGGATCCCCACGAGGGCCCTTAGCGGTCTTGAAGCTCGTGCCTCTGATACTTATTTTTACTACCGGCGAGGACTAGTCACATGTTCGGTTTTTGCACTGCGATGGTCGTAGGTACGCTTAAGGCTAAAACGGCCATCGCCAGTATGGAAAGAGCTTCTGTAACTATGTGATTTTTGTTTTTGGCTATTGGATGCAAACCTAGCAGAAAGGGGCCGGTGTTTTCTTTACTCTACTGTCCTTGGACCCGCCCACCGCCAAAGCCGGCTCCCCCTCCTTGCATCCCGGAGCCATGGGCACCCGAAGACCCCATTCCCTGGCTACCGAATCCACCGCCACTGGGGGCACCTGACTGCATTTGGCGAATCATTGTATTGATTTTATTTTCGACCTCTTTCAAGTTGTCCTTGACTCTTGTCTCTTGTTTTCCCAGAACAGTAACCCTTGTATTTGAGAGTTCCTTCTTTTCTTCGAGTTCCTTTAAAACGTCTTCCTTCCTTGATTTTATCAAAAGCGGTCCTGCCCCTTTATAGACAGAGGCGTTATCCCCCTCCAACTTTTTCAATTCCTCCAAAGCCCTGTCGACTTCCACGATCTCCATTTCAACTTGCTGTTTTTGCATCATGATAGCCTGCAAATTCTGTTGAAGCTGCTGTAAACGCGATAACTGTTCTCTTAGCCATGGCGGCAACTCCTGTTCGCTCATACTGTTCTATTAAATAAAAATACGGTTATATATGCTTCCAACTGATCGGTTAGAAAATAAACGAGACCGAAAAAATAGATACTGAAAAAACTTCATGATAAAATCCCCCTAATTGGTTCTCTAGTCTAGTCTAGTCGGACGGAAAGTGTGAATTCAATACGAAGTTTGATTCTCGTCTCCTTGTGTTATGCACTTGTACGAGGCATCAGCAAGCCCCAGGTATGAATTTATTATAGCACGAAGGGATGAAATATCGTTTGACTCGATCTCTATAAAAACATTTGATTTATCGTCAGAGGTTACCTTGACGCCTGTATCAAGACCTGCGGAATTGGCTGGCAACAAAGGAATTGTCCTCGGTGGCCTTAGTGCTAAGCTCACACATTGAGCCAACCTATATGAACTAGATACATGTTTATCATCACTCATAGACATGGCATTTGAATTTTGTGCAAAGTACTTGGGTTTGGAATTATATGCCGAGATTTCTGTCTTCCCGATTCCTATCGGTCTCCTTCCAAAGGATAGCTGTATCTTAGCTGTGCAGCTTCTGCGCCTCGACACTGTATGCTCCTCCAGCAACTTTGTAGTGACATTTGGGACAATGCCATATACCTATGACAAGTCTGCGAAACTGCAATGAAGCACATTTCGGACAACGTCTTCCTTGTTTCAGATTACTATAGGCTTTACCATATCTTTTTCGTACAGTAGCCCCATATCTGACACCTAGACCCTTTAACGCTACCGCACTCTTTCTTCTTCTACTAACCAGCTCTCTTAATCAGCTCCTGTAACTTGGCTCTGACTTCGTCACCTTTAGTTCTGGCCACCTCTGCGGCTTTCCTTATCTGATCTCTTTTGAATCCCCCTGCGTATCCCTTTTGTATTGCGGCATAGTCACTGTTGGAATTTGTGGTTATTGTAATCCTAGCATTCATACAGGCCTCTTCCTCGGCCGTTGGATCTAGAAGTATTGTGTCGCCTATTCTGACAGCCGTGATGGATACGGGTATAGTTGTTATTGGAGGGTCTTGCAATTTACCCGTGTCGACGACTTTGCCCTCTTGCATCTCGAAGACAGGAAGCTTGCTGCTCAGCAGTGCTGAAACTACTGCATATGATGTAGCATCCAATAAGTTGCCGTCAGTATTAAGAACACTGCAATCCACGAATACTGTGTATACAATCTTCCCTGGAACTAGAACCAGCTTATCAAGATCGAGCATTTCAGATTCCCGAATACCCCTGTCGACAACTCTTGCAAGTTCTATTGTTTCTTCATCGGGTGGCCCCGGTTCAATGTATGGAGAAGCAGTAGGAAGTACCTCTGCTGAGATTATAAGTGCTCCCTTGTTCTCAAGTCCTTCAAATGGCTCTCCTGTTTCTGCCTTTATGCCAGCAACAACCTCCGAGTCGCCAAGCCTTACCCTAGCAGATCCGCTTGCTTTTTTTATAATGTCTAGTTCGATCTCTAGTGGTCTCAATTCATCAAGTTTTCTGCCATCCAATCTTTTTCCTTTTGATATAAAGTCCCACATTTGTTGCCTACGCAGATGTTCAACAATTATGGTAGACCGTTTCGATGAACTCATGCTATTGTGGTTCCTCCTTCAGCTCTGTTTCATTACCAAAATACTTTTGCATTAGCGCCTGTTTTTGGATCCCGTATACCATCTTGCAGCCTTCGATAGCCTTATCGAAGCACTCATTGAAC
>JALZGI010000235.1 GCA_030861105.1 Thermoproteota archaeon | reverse complement strand
AATCTGGCCCTCCAGCTTGGAAGCAACTCCGACATGGATTCAGATTTCTGAGAATGACCTCATAATTCCTCCTGAGGCTGAACGTCAGTTTGCAAAACGAATGAATGCTACTACTGTCTCAATTAACTCTAGCCATGCATCTCTTGTATCACACCACAATCAGGTTGCCCAATTAATCCTAAACGCAACGAAAGGAAGTACCAAATAGCCAACTGGATATGATAAATTACTTTGTAATAACAGATCCATAATAGGGCCCCAAGAGATAATAATTAATGAAGTACAGTATGTGCCAGAGGCAACCATACATGTCTAATAAAGTAGCAGTTGCTACGGGAAGTTCAAGCGGTATAGACAACCGAGACATAAATTCTTAATTGATAAGATGATGTTCAATAGACTTTAATCCCCATAAGGTCAATTGTGATCCTAATATTGATAGCATATGTTTTGATCATAGCAATAACAGTTTTGATATCTCCCATTACACTGTCACTATTTTCAAGTAATAATATTCATATACTATTACTAGTCAATGGCCTGATAGTTGCAGATGCATCAAATTTATCATCCTCCTCTGGTTCAATTAGCAACAAATCTGTAGATGTACCCGCAATACCTGCATCCAAGATCAAATTCTCTCACTATGATAATCCTGGCATAGGGATCAAATTTCTCTATCCTTCGGGATGGGAGCCAAGACTTGAGAAGACATCAGGCAACTCCACAGTACTTGAAATTTTCTTTCCCAATATGACTATCAGTAGTAATCGTAGTAACTTTAGCAGCGGACATTGGCATGGACCTGAGACCTCATTTATTATCTTGTCAATTGTAGATACTTCTCCGTCTTCCAATCTATCGAGTTCTAATACAACAGTAGCCGCATTGAATTCATTGACAAAACAAAACCTCGCCTTGGCTAATCGGACTCTACCCAATTTTCAGCTAATCTCATCAAATGAGACTACCTTTGCAGGAAATCCTGCACATAAAATAGTTTATTCCTTTACAGAGCCTTCTTTAGTAACTCCTTCAGATTTTCAGTTCCAATCTATGAATGTATGGACTATCAAAGGAGACAAGCAATACACTCTATCTTATTCACAACCAATAGAAGAATATCCTACATACCTAGGAGTTGTGCAACAAATTGTTGAATCATTCAAAATAACTAGGTAATAACTGAGAAGAGAGCAGAAAAAGCTATGATATTATCCATACATAAGTGATGTATCTAGTTTATTTCACATTCAAATTTACCATTTTTGAATAAGTAACAGTGCCATATCGTGCTCCAACAGTCAGCATGTAGTTTCCAGTTACCAAGTCTTCAGCTGGTGTCAACTTTAGTGTAACTATTTGAGGAGTTGTGCTTCCTTTAGGAAAGTAAAACTCTTCCCAAATATACTCTTTTGTTAAGGAAGAATCATTTTGCAATGTAAGCATTCTGCAGATAGGTAAGCTCATCAGGTTATGGTATATCCATTATTATACTACCAGTATTTTTGGTATATCTATGATTTTACCATATTTTGATTCTACTAAATGTGCAAGGTTGTGTGCTGGACTTTTTCTGTGAGTTACAGAAGAGGCAGCAGTCCAACCATTTAACATCATTTCAAAATTGCCAAGAATAATCAATTTTTCTTTTGATCGTGAAATAGCTACATTAAGATCCTGTAATGTCCCAGCTGCACCAACATTTCTTTCTGGATTATTTCTCACCAATGAAAAAATTACAATGTCTGCCTGTGTGCCCAGTGCACCTGTTGTCGTAGTTACTTTAGTATTATAGTCTCTTATTTTTTGCAAATAATTTCTTATGATGTGTTTTTGGGCAGTGAACCGTGTGACTATAACTTTAGTCTTTTTGGGAGCAATTTTAGACAAATGGTTAGAGATTTTCACACAAGCTTTTGCTTCTAATTCATTTGCCCAAGAGGTAGGACCCATTGGTCTTTCATTACCGTTTACGTCAACCCATGTGATGACTTCATCTGGCTGGACTATATCACGATATTCAATATCCGGTGGCATTTCTACAGTTAGTCTTCTTGGGCCGATTTCAAGAGCAGATTTCAAACCTCCATAATTGGCAAATTCATTTACTAAACCAGAAAGACTATCTGGAAGTCGATGTGAGATGCGTAAAGTATCCCACCTTGATCTCTTCATGACCCATTCAATTGCGCTATAATCAGAGTTGATAGGACTGATAGGCCTGGATTGTTTTGGATCTCCAACTACTGTGGCTACTGCACCACATCTTGATATTAGTTCCATTAGATCTTTGATCTGAGCCGAAGCATTGTCTTGATTTCTATGTGCTAATTGCGCTTGTCTGTCTACTCCAAACCAGAACGGCCAAAGCAGATGCTCTATTCTTTCAACCCCTGCCTCATCAATAATCATATTGTCAAATCTCATCGTTGGTAGTCGTTTTAATGATAGGTTGGTGGAAATTACAATTCTCTTTTTTAAGATGACATCAATTGATCGGCTAAACGGAATCGGTAGAGCAGGATCGACTCCCGTGGGATTTCCAGTCCTTATGCAAAGATTGGTAGCTGAAGGGCCCAGTATATGAAAAAGTTCCCACCCAAACTCATTAGCTGCGGCATTAGTATACGCCACAAGAAGAACTCTTTTTGCAATTCCTTCTGCAATTAGTTTTATTGCCAGTGCACTGCCAACAGTCGTTTTGCCACAACCTGGTGGGCCTTCTAGTGCTGCTATGTCACTAGTGTTTGTGCGCCAGTTAAGAACCCTAAGCTGCTCTGAATCAAGTGAAAGTCTCATTTCTTTTTCTCTTCCTTTTCTAAAGCTCCGGTGGCAACATGACATCAGCGGCCAATTTGTGAAATCTATGCATAGGTTCTAGCACTCTGCGTGTTAGGTTTATCTCATCAGGTATAATGGTCAGGGGAAGATTAGAAAGCTGTTGCTTTGCACGCTCTGCAGCTATACTACCGTCCAGGTCTATTACCAATTTTGAATCGTATACCTCCTTAACAAACCCTTTCTCACTTACTGATGCAAGAAGTGGAATGCTATCTTCTTTTTCTATACCTATTATTCTAACAACTTTCCTTGGTTCTAAGAATGTTATAGCAGCTGTATTATGGCTGCTAGCATTTCTCGTCAGAATAACTGAATTCCCTTCAATGGAATCTAGTTTAAAATCACCATAAATGATACTAGTACTTTCTAGTTCTTCAAGAGCAGTTTTTTCTCCAAAGTTATTGATCATAGTCTGTATTACAAATTTGTGTTTGTGCGTTTCAGCCCTTTCATCCAAAACAAGATAACGCCTCTTTATCAGTTGTCCTCTTATCCTAACATATTCTGCAGGCAGCTTTCCCTCATATGCTAGTCTTGAATCTTTACGGTAAAATTGGCACTCCGAAGATGATTCTCCACCTTTGTCACATATCGGACAGAATTGTGGCTTTTGTGTATGAGGCCTTCCTCCACACAAAACTTCATAAGCAAATTGCCTGTCATTTTTTACTTTGTCGATCCAATCCTGCTGTATAGGTAAATCTGGAAGGTAAGCCTTTTGATGATATATTACTGATCCAAACCTAAACCTGTTCCAGTTATTTTCATTACCGGAATAGCGGTAATTGGCAAGAAGAATATTTGAAATAAGCTGCCATCTATCCTTTCCCCCGGTGCTTGCTTGGTTCATATTGTTAGTTTTCCAATCAATAACTCCATATTCCCGTTGATAGAATTCTAGTGCAGCATCTAGCCTTCCTTCATGATGTTGGTTCACATTAGAAATAGTTACCTCAGTTAAAGCTCTTTTTGGTCGTTCATAGTGTGTCATCAGTCTTTTTGCAATTCCAACTAAAAGACCATGGAATCTATATTCTACATCTGCACGAAATCCTTCAAGATTAAAGTTCTTAGAAGGTATGGTCTTTTCCTCTGTCTTTATTTTTTCTTGCGCATTTGAAATTGCCTTTTCTACGATATCTTCAGAGTCTTTCTCTATTTTCTCAGCAATACTTATCCATTCGAATTTCTTTACTCCCTCTTGCCAGTTATCCAAAATTGTTGTCGGGAGTGCTATGCTCATTACATCATGGACAGTGTTTGCAGCAAGGTAGTCTCTTTCTCCTTCACTGACACCGAAAGGATAACTCATCTTAAAGAGATAAGGGCATACACATGTAGTAGCTATTTCTCTTGACTGCACTAGATGTGTTTTTGTTTTAGCTATGGTCTTGTAGAGACCTCTTGCAGTATTGTTATTACTCAATTATACTCCTCCTTGTACGCATCGTTGTTAATTGCGGCAAAAGCAAGAGTCGAGTCATTAGATGGTAGCTTAAAAGTTTCACTGACGGGTTTTGCCATGCAGCTGCACGGAAATTTCCATTGGCCATCTCTGTGTTATCTGCCAGACTAAGTGAAGTCCTTCTACTTTGCATTGTAAGTGCGTGTCAGAACACCGACAGATATAAGTAATATCTAATTACTAATATTAGTAAGAATAACCTACTGAATATGCTGACCGACAATAAGCGTAGCTTGATTGATACTCTTCGTATTCACATTGCACCTGTGGGTTTTGAGATAGATAGAATAGTTCTTCCTGCAATAAGAAAAAAGGCTGATAGAGTATGGCTTATTACTGATAATCCTAGCTACCAGAAAGATAAGGTAGTCCATATGCTGAATCGATTGTAAAGAAATTGAAAGCAGCAAATATAGACTGCCGACAAGCATCTGCAGATAGAATAGACTTATTCGATATACTTAGAGCGCTAAGGACTATAATAATGCATGAGAAAGGAAATCACATCTTGGTAAACGTTTCTGTAGGAAGCAAGATTCAAGCTATTGCCTCTATGATGGCCTGTATGATGTTTAAGGATATGGCAACCATCAAACCTTACTATGTAGTCCCTGAGAATAAAACACGATTCTTTTAGAAGAAAAAAGGAATCAAGAAACTGAAGGCATGAAAGAAATCATCACCCTTCCTGAATACAAGATCGAAATTCCAAATGAGAAACTGATAGAATGTATGCATTTAATTAGTCAACATAAAGATAACAAAATAACTAAAAGGGAGTTGAAGGACTTGGCATTAGACCGAAATCTTATCTATAATGGTAAAAAAGAGACCCAAGATGAGGAAGGGCGTAGCGATCAAGCTGCATACATGGCCTTAAACAAAAATTTGATAGAGCCCTTGATGGATTGGAAATTTATCGGTGTTGAAAAAATAGGCGCACGTCACATTGTATCGTTAACTGATGAGGGAATTAATGCTCTTAGGTTTCTTTATGAGAGCAAATGAATCAGAGATATGTCAACTTATCAGATAGCATTAGAGATGGTGCGTTAGGTTAATTTCAACAGTGGACTATAAGATTTTATATCTCTATCTTATTGCTTCCAAAATCATAATAGTAGCATCCATAGCTCTAAAATGATGTTGCTTCCGAGTCTCCGATATCTTTAGGTGAGAGAATAAAGGACTTGCCATTTTCTTTGCTACCATCGTATAGCTAGCCGAAAATACATACTATTTTAGAACGCCTTCCATTACTAATCTTCTAAATTCTTTATCAGACTTACTCTTTCTTATCTCCGTCAGCTTGAATGCATCATCTCCTACCAAGTATCTTGACGCGGGTGGAACATCTTTTGACGAAACTGCCTCTAAAATCACTTTGGCCACTTCTATAGGCGGTAAACCATTCTCAAATCTGGGCTTGAATCCTGCAATTCTTTTCTTTGTGAAATTTGCATAGGGCGAATCACGTGCATATGTGCTTGGGGTAGTAGTGGTGGAGGAGGACACGTCCTTTCCTATCTTTAAATTCTTGTCGAAATTAGTTTTAATTACACCTGGTTCTATAAGAATAACTTTTATTCCAAATTGCTCTACTTCGTAAGCCATAGATTCAGATAACCCCTCTAGAGCAAACTTTGAGCTCACGTATGCGGAAGTGAGGGGAAACCCAATTCTACCTGCTATAGAGCTGATATTTACTATTGTGCCATGCAGTTGTCTTCTCATAATAGGTAGTATTTCCTTTGTGAGCCTGACAACTCCAAATACATTAGTTTCAAATTGTTCCTTGATTTCTTGGATAGAGAGTTCTTCCAGAGGCCCTAGTAAGGCATAACCTGCATTATTAACTAATACATCTATTCTTCCCCGTTCGTTTACTATCTGTTCGATTGCCTCTTTAACAGATTTGTCGTCAGTTACATCAAGCTTTAAGACATCTAATGGCAATTTTTCATTTCGTTTTAAATCAATGATCTTGTTAGATTTATCAATGGAGCGCATCGTGGCATAAGTAAAGAATCCATTTCTTGCCATTAGCAATGATGTTTCATATCCTATGCCAGAGGAGCTGCCCGTAACCACTGCAACTGGTTTGTTATTCTTATCATTAGTAGTCATTTTGCCCGTTAAGTTATCGTACCCGACTAAAAGAATTTAGCATATCATCTTGAAAGCACCCGTATTGATTAGCTTTTCAGCTTTCAAATCAGAACATACGTTAGCCAATTTACCATGCAATCAGCGTTATTTTGACCCGTCCAATTCCCTTTGTCTCCATCTTCCTCTCTACTATTACGATATGCCATCTTTAATTTCCCCTTTTTGCAGTTCTATGTAATCATGTGTCCAATTGCGCATGACCGCAGTGGCGTCCTGACCCATGTCCTCGCATTTGCTTTTGTATCGAAGTTAGGGAAACGTCCTTGTTGTGGATTAATATTGACTCTGCAATGAGGGATTTTTCTGTCTTAATCGCATTCTTTATATCATAAGAAATTGAATTATTCATTGTCGTATTGCTCCATCTCTGTGAGCATTGCTGACCGCTGCAATATGGTATGGGCGACCAACCTTTTCATATTGCAGTGACTTCCACTTTATTTTCTGAAATCTTTACGTTTCTTCTACACGAAGGGCATGTAGCATAGAAACGAAACCTCCTTCGGTATTCCCATTCATAGAGGCACGAGGTGTTTGGACACCTAATTTTAGTGTAATTATTCACCCTAGTACTATTCTCATCAATCTTCACTGCTAACACTTGTTGCAGGCATGCAGATTGCATCCCAACTAGACCTCTATCTTTCTTATCAAAATACCGTCAGGTTTTCCTTCTACGACAACGTGTGATGGCTTGTCTAAACCATATTCCTGTGCCAGGGTTTTGGAATAATAAGTGTGCAAGACGACTGTCCAGCAATCCACGTATGAATAATTTCCTTTTTTCGCTTGTCTAACG
>JALZGI010000202.1 GCA_030861105.1 Thermoproteota archaeon | reverse complement strand
GTGTTAGGGTGGTAGATGCAGGACACAGAGGCGTATTGCTTCAATTTGGAAACGTAGCCACAGATAACTCATTGGACGAAGGCATACACTTTGTTATACCGTTTCGCGACAGTGTGGTTCAAATGGAAGTGAGGACACAGAAAATTGTAGAAAGTGCAACTTCTGCATCTCAAGACTTGCAAGATGTAAGTACCCAAGTTGCATTAAACTATCATGTAAATCCTGACAGAGCTCAAGTCCTATATCAACAATTAGGGCCTGATTATGCTAATCGTGTAATAGTACCTGCCATTCAAGAATCTGTAAAACAAGTTACTGCTAGATTCAACGCTGAAGAACTAATTACAAACAGAGAGACTGTGAAAAATCAAATCGAAGAGCAGATAACAACAAGACTAGCACCATATAATATAGTAGTTGATGCCTTATCCATAACAGAGTTTCAATTCTCACCACAGTTTACTGCAGCAGTTGAAGCAAAGGTAGAAGCACAACAAAGAGCACTACAAGCTCAAAATGACTTGAGGAGAATTCAGATAGAAGCGCAACAAAATGAGGCGCAAGCGATAGGAGAACAAAAGGCCAATATAGCCAGAGCTGAAGGTATCAAACAGTCCAATGTATTGCAAGCAGAAGGAGAAGCACAAGCAATAACAATAATCGATGAACAGCTGAGGAATAATCCAACTTATTTAGAATGGCTTAAAGCTACTAAATGGGATGGGGTATTACCTTTGGTAACAGGAGGAGGATCTGGTGAACAAGGAAGCACTCCATTTATAGATATTCCGACCGCTGGGAATAATGTTGGACAAGAAGAGGAGCGGTCTGCAGCAAGCAATAATAATACAGCACCCACTGCAGCTCCCTAGTTATCTTCTCGTCTGCTGTTTCTACCTACTACTCCCTTTTCTCTTGTCATATTTTTGATAATGCGAGGAAGTGAAAAGCTCAGGAGGCCTGCAAAGAAAATTCTTTAGAAGGACAATATTGATATTGGTATTGCCGAAAATATGGACTATCCATAACATTACATTTCTATAATATCTGACCTGTCATCGCTTTTCGCTTTACTTTTTATCTCTGGATTTACATCATCCATCGCAGTCAGCTGACACCTTTGGGTTAGTAAGAATCTTGCTAATCTCTTTAGCTCAGGCATGACCTTATTACTGTTCCTCTTTTCTTTGTAGGAGAGGATGTTGCTGGATTGACAGGATTTAGCTCAGCAGCTATAGCCTCTTTCCAAGAACCCATTTTTGAACGAGGAAGTTTGAGTAAGAAAATACCTGGTACCGAAGTAGTCCGTCTCTCTCAGTCTTTAGAATCTTTAAGCAATTGGTTTAATCGTTCTTGCGTTGACAAGTTAGTTCGAGTGCCAGCGAATAATGTCTTTATACCTTAACCTTTTTCCTGTTAAGGCTCTGCCATGTACGAACAAACCATTTGACTTAAACTCAATGTTTTCAGAAGCATCAAGGAAGACAGCTTCGTCCTTTACCTTACTGTGCGTGTTTTTGATTCATTTGTAATTTTCATCTGCTACTACCGAGTCTACATCTAATATGGGAAGTGTAAATCCAAAGGTAGCTCCGCTTCCACTAGTATTATTCATAGCCCAGATTCTTCCTCCATGGGCTTCAATAATACTTTTGGAGATGAATAGTCCAAGTCCAGTACCCTGATGTGATTTTGTAGCAAACTTGGAAAATATCTTTGGATATATTTCATTATCAATTCCACTGCCACTGTCTACTACTTTTACCGTGACTTCATCTCTATTGTCATTGCTTTGATATATGCTAACAGTAATTTGTCCTTCGTTTGTAAATTTCAGGGCATTATTTAATAGATTTGTAAGGACTTGTACTATTCTCTCTCTATCGGCTTCAACAATGATTCGATGCTTGCCGTCTTCATCCCTGTGATAAAGGAGTTCGACCTTCTTATTATTATTATTATCATCTCTAATTCTCTCTAGATGATCGTCTACTACTTCTGATACTAAATCGATGATATTAAATCGCTCTTTTTCAAGTTTAAGTGTCTGGCTTTCGATTCTTGTGACATCTAGAATATCGCTTGTGAGTGCTTGTAATCTTTTAGCGTTTCGATGTATTATTTCTATAAGCTCATCTCTTCTCTCAGGATAATATTGTAACAATCCGCTCATTCCAAGAATTGCCTGTGTAGGTGTTTTCATTTCGTGGCTTGCAATATTGATAAACTCTCTCTGCATCTTGTCGTGGATTTTTAATTGTTCATTAGCAAGGGCTAACTGATCATTTGTTTCTCTTAGCTGTTCATATAGTTCAGTCTGTATCCACAAGGATTCAAAGATAGAGATATAAGACAAAACACCAGGTCTGCTAGTAGAGTAAGTTGATAATCCAATTGCTTGTTCAAAGGAAGACTCATTATCATTTCTTAACTCTATTACTAAAGAATACTTTCGATCAACTATCAAAATGGTAGTCTTTGTTTCAGACGCTTTTTTGATGTGCCTTATATCTATATTATTACTAAGAGCATCAGATAAAAGAAGTCTTTTGATGTTACTGTAGTTCTCTTCACTGACTTGTTTACCTTTATCCTTAACACCATAGTCCTGATTGATAGATGCTAGTGTGTTATCGTCTAAATTCCCTATCGTAGGTACAAGTATTCTAACGTTTACATTGTGTCGTTCTGCTGCTTCTTTTAACAATTGCAATACTCCTGCTCTATTCTGTCGAATTATAGCATTTGTAGTAGGAAATATTAGCAATATTTCTTTTTTAGCTCCTCTTATTAGTTCCAAGTATAGTTTCATAGTTTTTGCAGGGTTCTGTATAACCTCTATGATATCTGGCTCCAATCCTTGTTCTAATTCCTTTATTTTTACTTTTGCAGGCATTGCTTTGTTCCATAAAGTTTCAAAAACATAATGCTGCTGCTCTAGAATTGCTTTAACATTGCTGTAAATTATCTGAGATGCCGATTTTCCTTTTTCATGAAAGGTAGCAGGCGCAAGATAACCTGATTCGCTTACGTAAAAATTTCCCTTAATTCCATCTAAATGCCTAAGTTCATCTACCATACTCATAAGCTGTTTGCAGTAAGACAGATTATCCTTAGTAATTTCAGTTATGTACAATAATTTTACACCTCTCTTTTTCGCATCTTCAAAGGCATACTTTAATACGGAAATATCAAGAGCCAAGATAGGCCTTGTTTGGTCTACGCATGCATAAACCAAATCATTTGTTTGATGTAAGAATTCTATGACTACATTTACGACGGTGTCAACGCCATAAAATACCCTAGTAACTTCTCTTTTGCCCCTAATAGAACGAAGAGAAGAATCTATCAAGGTATCGCATTATATAGGTTAGCAATATCTAATATGTTTATCATTTTTTGCTCCACCGTCTTCATCCTATGAAATGCTCTTTTGTTAGTCACCAAGGCAATAGACAAGATCATGCTGGGTGGAGAGAATATTATCCAGGGAGACCTTGTAATTTCTAAGCTACTTGGACAGGACATTATAAAATATCCTTTTTTATTCTGTATATTCAGTAGGATCAATTCGGATTTCCATTTCCACACTTCGCTTGTCAATATCATTAAGAAAACAGTGATCTCCCTTTTTAAACTCTACATACATGCAATATTCCTAAATCTTCGCTAGATACGTAGAAATAACAGCTGCAAGGACTCCTGATGTTATGCTAGGAAGTCTTCTTTTGATTGCAATGATATTCATGTTAATCTTTTCAACAATGTTTGCTTTTCCGAATTTTGAAAATCACCTGAAAACTATAGCACAAATTGACACAAAGACAGCAGCGAAGCAACCTCCACCATCTTCTAATCAAAACCAAACAGACCTTGGACTTAGAGGGACATCCAAAGTAGAAGACGGCAATATGAGCATGAGCACAATCTTAAAGCTGCTTTCAAATGCTATCGAAACCAGACTCAATAAATCAGCAACCCTATTAGATCTTACCAGCAAACTACCTGAGGTAACAAACACTTCGTATGCAAATGCAATTACAGAGAAGTTCAAGGGCATTCCTCAAGACCTTGACTTACAAGAAAGAAATGTTGCTAGAGATATTCTTGCACAGGATAAAGATATTGCTACGATTTTTTTCTAACGCCTAAAGGAGACATATACATGGGAGAACCATTTTCGGATCAGATACAACTTCCAAGACTCAACTATGCTGACCGTGATTGGTATAAAGGTGTAACAAGCACAAATGATACATATACAAGTGCAGTATTTTTGTCAGCAGCCATTCATGTTCCTGCCATAGCAATAGCAGTTCCTGTCTATGGAAATGATATGGAAAGCAATGTGAGTCAGGATGTCACTAATACCTTGCAGTCTATTGTTGGCTATAGGGTTGGCATAATGAACCTTACCAAAATTAAAGAAGATCTTTCAGCCCTCGATTTGTTAAGCGATCGCGAGGATGAAGTCATTCTTAGAGATCATAATGGAACCCAAGTATTCAATATATTGACAAGAGCTATGAATGCATCTTCTCCTTCATCTTTTGACAATCAAAGTCTGAAGTCATATTTTCAGCTACAAAGCGTTAGAAATGCTTTGGATGGAAAATCAGGTGCTACCATTGAAATGCTAGATAACACCAGGAAAACAGTATATTATTACCCAGTCCAATCACAGCCGCATAAATGGGTGTTACTTTTGTTACAGCCTTCCTAGTGATATACAGGGGAGTCGTATTAGGTCTATTAATAGCAGGTAAGGGAATCACAAACACACAAGCATGGAGATGGAATAGACCATTATACGTCATAATCTATTATCATTTATGGTTATAGCTGAAACTTTGGTGGCTTTGCTATTTTAAGTCTCCTTACACTTGAGAACAATAATTTTCATAGTATTATATTGGTAGAGTAAAGGTAAAAGTAGCTCCTTTTCCGTCAGCATTGTTTTGAGCCCATAAGCTGCCTCCATGGGCTTCAACTATTTTCTTTGATATATACAACCCCAGACCTGTTCCTACGACAGAATTTGTAGCAAATTTTGTAAATAACCTTGGGAATATTTCTGGATGTATTCCTTGACCGCTGTCCACAATGCTAACAACTATTTGTTTGGCTTTATTGTCTCTTTTGACATTAATCGATATTTCTCCTTTCTCAGCCATAAACTTGGTAGCATTACTCAAGAGGTTGGAAATAACTTGGGATATCCTTCCTTTATCTGCCTCGATAATAAAGTCTTCATCCCAATAATATGTTAACTTAACCTTTTTGTTCTTCTCATTTTTCTCCTTTTTGTAATCTTCAATAATGTTTAGTATTATATCATTTAACCAAAATTGTTCCTTCCTGAGCATTAGTGAGTGACTTTCAATTCTTGCAATATCTAGTATATCCTCTGTAAGTCGCTGCAGCCTCTTGGCATTTCTATTGATAACTTCTATTAATTGGACTATTTCTGTGTATTCTTGACCTTTCATTTTATCTTGAATAACTTGTGATAATCCAAGTATAGGTTGTATCGGAGTGCGCAGTTCGTGAGCGGCTACGTTAATAAATTCTCTCTGCATTCTATCATGAACCTTTAACTGTTCATACATTTCTGTTTGTTTCCAAAGGGCTTCAAATATTGAAACATAAGATAACACTGTTGATTTACTATTAGAATAAGAAGTCAGACCAATTGCCTGTTCAATACTGTCCTTTGTATCATCTTTTAGCTCTACTGCTAAGGATGATTTTCTGTCTACTACTAAAAGTGAGATCTTGGTTTGCAAATTTGCTTCCAAGAATCGGATATTTATTTTCCTTTTTCTATCTACAATATTGTCATTATTATTGCCTTTTTCTAGCGCTTTAACTACTTCGTTTATTCTGGTGTCATAGGGTACCAGGATTCGGACACTCTTCTTACCTTCTTTTGCCATTTTATCTAATAAAGCAATTCCACCTGCACGTTCTTGTCTAAGAAAAGCATTAGGTGTCGAGAATATCGTTAGTATTTCCTCGTTACATGACTTTACAAGATCAAAAGCGATATTCTGTACTTTTGTTGATTCTCTTATAGTTTCAATAAAGTCGGGTTCTATTCCTTCTTCTATTTCTCTAATTCTTTCTTCAACTGGAATGGCTTTATCCCAAAATGTATCAAAAATATATTGCCCTTGTTGAACCACTTCTTTTGCATTACTATAGAAAACCTGGGTCAATAGCTGTCTTTCTCTTAGAGTGGTAGTCGACATATATTCAGATTCACTTATAGCTATTCCACCGACTAAACCTCTCAAATGGCGCATTTCAGAAACAATTTTCCTTAATTCTTTGCAATAGTGTAGATTCTCGGGTGTTACTTCTGTAATAAGTCGTATTTTACCTCCTCTTCTTATAACATCAATATAATTATTCTTGTATACGTCAAATTCCATAATTATAGAGGGCCCGTTTTTTTCTCCATAAAGATCCATTCTTATCTTTACATTTTTCATGAATTGCACTCCCCTCCCTACTGCTGCTTCTACTCCATAAAGCAACTCTGTCTTTTCTCCTAAGTCGGAATGGGGATTGATAGTAGTCAACGGCTAGCCAGTAGATTAGATAGGATAAAAGATAATAAAAATAATGTGCATATAAAGACTCCTCGTACGATGCCAAAGAGTTTACTAACTAACATAGTAATAAAAAATTTCTGTCCAAACGACAGCAAAAGGAGAGTCAGCAGCTAGGTTTCGCCAATCTGTTCCTTTGAACAGTTAAATCTTCTGTGATTCTATCTGAAGTTTAAAGAAGTATTCTTTCCCAATTCTTGATAACCTCCAAAGTATTCTGTTTAATAAAATTCTTGGTTATATATCTTCAAGCTTTACCTTTTAATCGGGTCCTCAACTATTGCATACATGGTAGCAAAAGTATCTGTATCAATCCTTGCATTTTCAAGATCATATTAATGTCTAATTTTTGATATTTTACCAAAGCTTAGTTTCTCCTGGATGATAATTACAGTTGTAGATGACAGATGGTTAATTCTGTTGTGGATGGTGTCATATTTGTTCTATGTCTTTTTCCAGCAATACGTGAGTACATTCGAGCAACAACTGTATCTCTTCTTGTTCATATCAGTTTTTTATGTATTTGCTTGTTCGCTAATAGACGTATCTCTTGCTTCCAATAGCACATTGAGTTTACCCATATATGTTCCAGTAATATGTATGAGTTGTAAACCGATTTTATCCAGTTCATTTATGAAGTGTCGATTCATGAATTTTGTCTTAAGTTTTAATCGACTCGGATCTGCATCTTGATCTAGGCTTTTTATATCTATCCCTATCAGTTCGATTTTTTTACGCCATGCGTTTATGTCCTGGGGAGAAATGTCCATAAATCTTTCTAAGGAGAAATGTTATAAATTATATTCTCACATCCGCACGCATACCTATTCTATTGCCCCCATTTTGACCACTCTACTGCTGTTTTAA
>JALZGI010000182.1 GCA_030861105.1 Thermoproteota archaeon | reverse complement strand
CAAATAGACGAATGTTTTAAATTGGCGCTGCAAAGGTTCAACAACAACAGATGGGCTCGTAGCTCAGCATGGATAGAGCGAACGCCTCCTAAGCGTTAGGTCGAGGGTTCGAATCCCCCCGGGCCCGTTAGAAAAACGTTCAAAAAATGGACACAATGCTTATTATCATGCAGTAGCTACTCGAGAATATCGAATAGATTGGCAAAAACTGTTAACCGCTCCATACTAGTGCCAGCCTGTTTATAACCATCCTAGTGTTTCGTCATAATGGTTCCTATCGGTTTGGTCTATTCAATCCATGATTCAACAGAAGTAGCCATTCAAAAAATGATTGATGCTAGTCTAAGAATGCTAGATGTGCACAGCCAACTACCAGGAGAAGCAGCAGGAGAAGGGTGGGGGATTAATCCAGCGATGAAGAGACATTTAGAATTAGAGATAAGGACACTTCAAAATACACCTAGAGATGCAGATAAGCTAAGAAGGTTGTTAGAAATAAAGCAAAGACAAAAGGAAGAAGCTATGCACATTGAAGATACGCAAAGGTTAGTTACAGAGATTGAAATGCTAAAGGTTGTATTATATTTAGTAAGCAGAAAGCAGCAGTAACAGCAGCAGAAGATAACGTATAAAAAATCTCTCTTCCTCATCTTGGAGAAATCTATAAAATTATTTTGTATGAAAGATTCTTCGAAAAAATGTGGAAACATGCAAAATAAACATCCAGAATAAGATATTTATAGAATAAATTTTACGGGTGCGATACCCCACTACTAATATACATAATTAGAGAGCACTGACCAGTGACATTAACGAGAGCAAATACAGCTACTGCCCAAAATCATGCTAAAAGGTTCGGTGGTGTGTGTTTAATGATGGCATCGCTTATGCTTGCGATAGGCCTCAACGTTCAGTTCGCGAATGCACAGAATATCGAATTCATAGTGCAGTTTGGCACATCAGATATAGATTCTGCTGACGATGTTTTTGCTGATTCATCAGGCGTATATGTAGTAGGATTTACGGACGGCACATTATCTGATCAAGCAAGTCAAGGAGGTCGAGATGCCTTTATCCGCAAATACAATTCCGATGGTGATGAGATATGGACACGTCAGTTTGGAATGTCTGACTTTGAAGATGTCCCTACTGATGAAGCCCATAGGGTGTCTGCAGATTCATCAGGTGTGTATGTAGTAGGTGAAACACAGCATTCAGTGGATGAAGGAGGTGTGGACGCCTTTATCCGCAAATACAATTCCGATGGTGATGAGATATGGACACGTCAGTTTGGAACGTCACTTCAAGATCAGGCCTTTGCAGTCTCTGTAGACTCATCTGGCGTGTATGTAGTAGGTACTACTGCGGGGGAATTTGAAGGTGAGACCAATGAAGGAGGTTTCGATAATTTTATCCGCAAATACAATTCCGATGGTGATGAGATATGGACACGTCAGTTTGGAACATCAGAATCTGACTCTGCTGACGATGTTTCTGCAGATTCCTCTGGTGTGTATGTAGTAGGAGGTGTGAGTGGTTCCTTACCAGATCAAACAAACCACGGCCTAGTGGACGCCTTTATCCGCAAATACAATTCCGATGGTGATGAGATATGGACACGTCAGTTTGGAACATCTGGTCGTGATGCGGCTGACGGAGTCTCTGCAGATTCCTCTGGTGTATATGTCGTTGGATTCACAGAACAGGATGATAGTGAAGGGGTTGATGATGCCTTTATCCGCAAATACAATTCCGATGGTGATGAGATATGGACACGTCAGTTTGGAACATCATCCAATGATAATGCGAATGCAGTCTCTGCAGACTCATCAGGTGTATATGTGGCTGGCGTCACGGATGGTAGCTTCCCAGATGAGAGCAGTGAAGGAGATTTTGATATCTTTGTGCGTAAATATAATTCCGATGGTGATGAGATATGGACACAACAATTCGGCTCATCAGAATTCGATATTGTTAATGGGGTGTCTGTAGATACAACGGGTGTATATGTGGCTGGAGAGACATTTGGCACCTTACCGGGTGAGAGCAGTTTAGGCGATGGTGATGCATTTTTAGCCAAGCTTGGAATTGATGATGATAGGAAGAAACATCACGACGACGACAAGAAGTACCATGATGACGATTCAAAAAAGAAATAATAGGTTTTTTTCACATGTGTATTTGAGTCCAAATTTTGAAGTTTTTTCTGCCGGAACCCTCTGGGCCCGCTAAAAAATCATTCAAAAAATGGACTCATTGTTATTTAGCTTCAAATCAATTTTTATCCAAATCCCGACGGGCCCGCTTAGGAACAAAAATTTTTTAGCTAGCCAGATATCTATTAACAGAGAACCTTTTCAAAGAACCGATATCAGCACGCAGCCCCTTGGGCCCACTAATTACACGGGTTCAAATACAACAATCTGTAAATATAAAGAGAGTGCTGACTTCAATCACCGTAGCGAAACTATCTACCCCATCCATTGCAGAGAGATGTAAAGTAGATGCTTTAAACAGAACGGAGGGAAAATAGAATTGCCAGCGACACTTTCTTGTATTTTAT
>JALZGI010000174.1 GCA_030861105.1 Thermoproteota archaeon | reverse complement strand
AAGCTACTGTTGATAACTTTTCTGTTGATGCCAAGGAAGGCGATATATCATCCGTACCCAGGTGGATGGCGAAAATATTATTGCAACACGGAGATATTGAAACCCAGGACCAAGACATATCCACTTACGTATCTAGAGCTTTTAATCGTGAAAGGATAGCAAAGCCCCATGATTTATCAGGTCTTGATGCAGATTTCTATATAAGGGTGAATGAGTACTTTGATAGCCTACAAGAAAGGGAGAAAGAGAATATGTTGGTTTCCTTAAACTCATTCGTGACGTCTAGACTCGAGAAGATTGTCAAATTGGCTGCCGCCTCTCCTCTGTCAGCACAATTAGAAGAAAAATTGTCAGCAGAGGAGAACGAACTTTATTCTCTTATCCACCGCTCATCTCAAACCTTCAAGAGCCGGGTGTTAAAGAAAGTTGTCTGAACAGCAAACAATAGCGGCTCTAACAAACGACTTAGAAAACTTTCTTCGTGCTTACAAAGACAGAGGAGGGAAATACAGATACTTTGATAAAATCAATGACATGATGGCGTCCAACGCGCTTTCTCTCACGATAGATTACATTGACTTTGACACTTTCAGCCCTAACCTTGCGAAACAAATAACCCACAATCCGGATGAAATGTTCGAGGCTTTCGGCGCAGCAGTATTGTCTATTCTCAAAGAGATTCACCCAGACTATGCAGAAGAGATACATGACAAGATACGGGTAAGGATAGGAAATTATACGGTACAGAAGGGCCTTCGTGATATTAATGCAGATATAATTGACAAATTAGTCGGCGTCTCAGGTATGGTCGTAAGATCCTCAGAGGTAAAACCGCTAGCAAAAAAAATAGGCTATCGTTGCATGAACTGCAACACAATAAACGAGGCTCAACTAAAGGGATTGGTTCTAAGAAAACCTCATAGATGTATAAACTGCTCCGAGAAAGACCTCGAAATGGATCCCGAGAACAGCTCCTTTACGGATTTCCAAATGGTTAGACTGCAGGAGCTACCAGAAGACTTGCCTGCAGGACAGCTGCCCCATTATGTAGAGGTGACGGTAATGGGCGATCTAGTGGACCAATGCCGGCCTGGGGATAGAGTAATGCTGACTGGTGTTGTTAGAATAGAACAGGAACAACTCTCGCCTCAGTTAAAGACCAGTCTTTTCAAGTTAAGGATGGAAGGAAATAACATTGAGTACCTTGGGGGCAGAGCTGGTAACAAGGATACCAGGACTGTTGAAAGAATAGCGATAAGTACCGAAGATGAAAAGAATATCTCATCGATCTCAGGAAAACCTGATGCATATGATAAGCTCATTGCCTCGTTTGCACCTCATGTTTATGGCCATGAGGTAATCAAAGAAGCCATCCTACTGTTAATTGTGGGCTCTGTCACAAAGAGGTTGAGCGATGGTTCGACCAGAAGAGGCGACATAAACGTCCTTTTGGTGGGCGATCCGGGCACTGCCAAATCTGAAATGCTCAAATTTGCGGCCAAAATTGCTCCCCGGGGACTCTATACGTCAGGGCGAGGCTCTACAGCTGCTGGGTTAACTGCTGCGGTGATAAGAGACAAAACTGGAATAATGATGCTGGAGGCAGGAGCGGTTGTATTAGGAGACCAAGGTCTTGTATGCATAGATGAGTTCGACAAGTTAAAACCAGAAGATCGCTCTGCATTGCATGAAGTGATGGAACAGCAAACATGTTCAGTTGCTAAAGGAGGCATTGTAGCAACTCTTAATGCAAGAACTTCAATATTGTCAGCCGCAAATCCGCTATATGGCAAATACGATCCCTTTAAAAATATAACAGAAAACGTTAACCTACCAGTCCCGTTGTTGACCAGGTTTGATCTCATTTATGTTGTAAGGGACACCCCTGAAAAGGAAAAAGATAGTCGTATTGCAAGTCACATTTTAGAGATACATCGGGATACCGAGCATGCCGCCCAACCAATTATTGATATCGATTTGTTCAGTAAGTACCTGGCGTTTTCAAAGCAGCGAGAGCCGAAGTTAACAGGTGAGGCTATTAACATGATAAGGAGTTACTATATGAAAATGAGAAATGTGGAGTCTGAAGGAATGATTACGGTCACTCCTAGACAGCTAGAGGGTTTGGTCAGACTTGCGACCGCTAGAGCAAGGTTATTGCTGAAGGACAAAGTCGAAACAGATGATGCGGAACGTGCGATATATCTTATACAACGGATGCTTGAAACTGCGGGTGTGGATGTTAACACTGGGAGGGTGGATCTGGGTGTTCTCCACGGGAAACCCCATAGCGAAGTTTCAAAATTGAAAGTTTTTATGGATATATTCAACGGGCTTTCCGGAGAAGACAAGAATGATGTTGAGGAAAGGAATTTCGTCTATGAATTAGTGAAAACAGGTAAGTTTACAGAAGACGAAGCTGCTAGTTACATCAAAAAAGCTATGCAAAATGGGCAAATCTATGAAAGAAAGACTGGATTCTACGCTAAGGCGTAAATGATAAGAAGTTGTCTCAGGGCCGTGTAAGCATGTTTGATCTTACACCTGGAATGTGGGGATAATCAGACGGCGCGATCTATATTTGTTTGATTATGCTGGCCTAGCGTTTAGAAAATAACGGTTCCAAACTCAAATTGTACCACCAACAAACCAAAGACGAATTGAGACTTTGTTATTCTAGATGAATAATCCCAATTAAGCATGTGGGAAGTCTAAGCAACTCCTAGAGCAATCTGCTAGAACTTTATTTAGCCTCGATTATTAAGTAAGATGGGCTTAGGAGAGACGAGTTAATGAGCAAAAACCACTTCTACACATTTCATCTGAAAATATTGCAGAAATGTACGCTGATGTGGTCGGTAGCTACATGGACAATAATTTTGTTGGTATAAAGCTTCGCAATGATATAATGTTCGTTAATGGAGAAGTCTTAAAGAACCCTAGGAGTATTTGAGAGACCGCGCAAGTTTTTTCAATAATAATAGTCAGACAATGCAAAAAAATCTGAACGGATCATCGGGTAAGCATGGAAATATCTAAAGGCTCAACTAAAACCGAAATTGAGAGAAGGCTAAATTTAGAAGATTTTCCCGTATTAACTACCTATGAGCATTTTTTCATTCTAGACTTAAACCATTTATGAGCCCTCGTGTTAGTAAGCTGCTTTTCTACTATGCTGTAGGCCATTTCACAAAAATTTATCATGTTCCTCTGGGACTCTAAATCGATCCACCAGATACAGGCGCCGAGCTCTGCATCATTTTCTGATTGGAAGATTAGATTATCGAGAACCCTCCTTGGATGCTCCCGGGACAATCATTGAATTATTGCATTCAAATACTAATTCGAATTTTATGGCAAATTATCGATTAGCTTGACACAATGCTCATAATCCCTTCATGCGTTAATACATTGAAAATCGTTTCGGACTTTAAGGAAGAAATTGTATATTTAGTTACTCTACCCTTACCTGCTAATGATAAGATTAGAAGGCAAACTCGTTGGACGATAAACACTGTGAGTCCGTTCAGGTTAGCTAGAAAGGACTTTACAGGAGGTTTGATTCTCATGATAAAGAAAATAAAGCTGCACATGTCCTGTTCTCTAAAACAGTTAAATCATATCGTATGAATCATTAGTACTGTATCCCCTTATTATTTGGCCATCCGTGCTCTGCAGTCATATCTACGAACATCAAGAAGATCTTAATAATTAGTTTATCATAATTATAATAATGAAGAAAAAAAAATATTCAGTCATAGATGATGATACCCTAGATAATATGAAACGTTATTACAAACTTGAAAATTATGAGGAAATACTCCAATACCTTAGAAAAAATAACGTTCTTGTAGGAGATGAAGACCATGATGAATCACGGTCTTAACTGTTTCCTGGGAGGTTTGGCTTCTAGGCGGGAATCATCTCATTAAACAACCTAAATGTTTTGAACGATTAATTGTGGGTCAGCACTAAATAGATTTGGCTCTTTCATCAACTCTTAAAATGTTGACTATGGGTAGTGGGGTTCTTTTGGATAGTCTAAGAACTAAGTCCTATCTCAAAAAAATTAGCTATAGCCTAAACAAAAATGAGGCTATTGTCTGAAGAATTGTTGTTGAGGGACTGAGAAGAATGAGCTCCACG
>JALZGI010000162.1 GCA_030861105.1 Thermoproteota archaeon | reverse complement strand
CTCTTGTAAGAGCCGGAGCAGACATCATCGAAATCGGAATCCCCTTCACAGATCCAATTGCAGACGGACCAACAATACAAATGGCATCTAATATTGCACTGAAAAATGGAGCAACACCTCAGAAATGTTTGGACCTATGTGCAGCCATAAGAGAGGAGTTCCCCACCTTGCCGTTGGTTGTCATGACGTATTACAATATAGTATTCAGGGCGGGAATTGAGGATTTTCTTAGGATATTAAGGATAAGTGGTGTTGACGGACTTATACTACCAGATTTGGAAATCACAGAATCATGCCATTACGTAAAAACCGCAGCAAGACTTAATATGGCGACAATATTCCTTGCTTCACCCAATACAGATGTTAGTCGAATACGAAAGATTTTGAGGGTGTGTTCAGGATTCCTTTATGTAGTATCGGTCTATGGCACAACGGGATCGAGATCGAGATATGAAGCCTATACCTTTAAGAGCATCAAAAGAATAAAGGAAATAACAGGAAATAGAATTCCTGTAGCGGTTGGATTTGGGATAAGCAGGCCGGATCACGTAACTTCGCTGATCAATTCTGGTGCTGACGCCGTGATCGTCGGCAGTGCAATTGTAGATAAGATAACGGTTTCAGCCAAAAACAGACTGCTTCTCAACGACCTACGAGTGTTCATAGGACAGCTGAGGGCTGCATGTTCGCGAGCAACAATAACGAGGAAGAAGCAATGATAGTAGGATTTGCAGAAATCGGTCAAATAATGCGCTATGAAAAAGGGGCTCAGAGAACTCTTCATCAGTTCACCAAAATTAGGCTACATTGAAAGAAAATAGTTACTGCCTTCCCCGTATCGACAGCAATTGTGACTTCCCAAAAAGTGGGAGGGATATTTCCGGAATTTTGACCTTTTAGTAGAGACCAGCAAGCAGTGCAGCGCGCTCGAGGCTTCTTAGGGTCGCTCCCCTAAGTTTTACGCCGCCTAACCGAAGAAATATAATTTATAGATGGAATAGTGGTGTATCCCACCACCTTTGTCAGGACGGTGGTAGACAAGTTGATTAAAAGTAGCATTAACGCCTAGGTTGCCAGCTTGATGTTAACTCCAGGAAAGGTTTCAATGTATGCAAACCAGATTGTCTTTCCCTTCCATGTTGATTGTTAATAAAGCTATCAGATGCGATATGGATAGTTATCATGTCACTATCCCCGATCTGTCTCTTGCAAACAACATATTATTGAGCGTCACTTGAAACTTTGATCCGTTCCGTTCGACAATTACTTCAATGTCATCAAGGGAGTCTGAAGTCCTGGGGCCTTCAATATTCTTGATAACTACATGGACAGATTCGTGTGAAATCAAAGATTCAATGAATGGTTCGATATACAGAAATCCGTTGGTATTTTGTTCTGCATTTTCTTTGGACTCAATTATCAACATCGTATTGTTCTCATAGGTAAAATATGGCGGAGATTCGTCAAGGGCGCAGGCAAACGCAAAATCGAGGATAGTCATTCTTCTTGGAATCACTTAGGTTTGAGATAGGTAATTAAAGATATACCAGCTGACCAATCGACCACACGCCTTAATAAAAATGGCAGCATATCATATCAATAAGTATACATTCTTTGTGAAACCTTACTTTCGTCCTTTCAACCTTGAATCTTCAGTGCCCGATAAAACTTACAATAGGATTAGCCCTTCCGCTACAGTTTAAAGTACGAAATATTCCGCCTCAGGATGATGTACTATGATGGCAGCAGTAGAGTGGTCAGGTATTATCTGACCGGCTTCCGTAAGATCCATCCCCGATTTAGATGGTTCTAGAATTTTCCATAACAAATGGTGCTGGGATATATCGGGACAACTAGGATAGCCCCAGCTGTACCTGAGACCGCGATCGTTTGAGATCTTCAATTCCTTTCTTATTCTTATGTTGGTCCATTCGGCCAATGCTTCAGCAGTTTCAACTGCCAGGCCATGGAGATAATAGGCGTCTGTATAGAGGTTCTCCTTGTTCCATTTTTCGATTATTTCTGTGACCCTAGAACCCACAGTGACACATTGAAAGGCTACGAGATCCGTCTCGCCAAAATAGTCCGTCAAGCACAGATGCTTCTCTTTGGAAGACCTTGGGAAGTCAAATATGACCTCTCCATTGTTATCCGGCAACTCGACTGCTAACTTATCATTTCTATTGTGGCATCGGAAGTATCCATAGACAACCTTTGGCTCGAAAAGATTATCTTTTTTAACCCTATTTTCCCATTCTGCTAAAAGCTGTTGGGAAAGTTCAGGAAGCCCCTGGGTTGATGCTGCCTTTAGACCCCATGAAAGTACGAAAAGTGATTTCTTGTTGAGAAAAGCCCATACGTCGTCAAGGTTTATGTGTTCACCTTGGATGCGTATTCTCCTATTAATATAAGGGGGGATAGGCGGAGGAACTGGTTTGATAGCACTTCTGGGAATTGCCCTTTCGCGCTCCACATTAGCGTTTCTTTCCTGCCAAGTCTCAAGTCTCTTTTGCCACTGCGAAATAAATTCCGTCTTCTTGTCCGACATCAGCGTGTTCATCGTTTTGAGGCCATCAAACGCACTCCTACAATAAAAGACCCCTGCTTTATATAGGCCGCCTTCTTTTGCTATGCGGTTTATATAACTACTATTAATCGCCGCACCGCCGCAGAGAATTGAAATGTCCATATTGTTTTTCCGTGCATATTCTACGAAATATTGCATTTGTTTTGAGGTAGACACTAACAAAGCCGACAACCCAACAGCATCGGCATTCACCTCCTCAATCTTGTCTACGATAGTTTGAAGCGGAACTTGTTTGCCCAAATCAAAAACACTGTAGCCATTATTCGTGAATATCGTCTTTACTAAGTTTTTTCCTATATCATGAACGTCCCCGTAGACAGTACAGAGCACGAGCTTTCCCTTGCTTATGCCCTCCTCCTTTACAAGATATTTCTCGAGTTCTGCTACTGCAGTTTTCATGCACTCTGCAGACTTTAAAACAAAGGGCAGAATAAGTTCTCCTGCTCCGAACTTGTCGCCGACTTCCTTCATTGCAGGTAGAAGCACTTCATTTAGTGTTTGCACTGCGGCGTTGTGTGCTAATGCTGGTGTCGTCTCTAAGAAAAGCTTAGTCTTCTTTGTTGCACTATCCTCCTTATATATTAGCTTCCTTTCGTTTTCTTTGGTTATATTCTCCGAAATAGCTTCAACCACATCTTCTTCTAAACCATCCTTAATCCTATTGACGATTTTATAGTGGCATTTCCTACTGGCGCTCCAGCTATTATCAAGTTCCAGCTTTTGAGTTGAAGATATTCTGCCGCCGTCGGATGACCTGTTTGTTTGAAAATACGAAATAAGCTCTGAAAGTGCGTTGGGATGTGCATTGAAGATCAGATTTTCGGCTAGCTTCCTTTCATTTGGCATTATTTCGCCGTAGGGAATAACGTCTCTTGCGTTAATAATTACAGCGTCCAAGCCTGCTTTCAGTGCGTGATGAAGAAAGACGGAATTTAGAACTCTCCGGGCTTTGCTATCGAGACCGAAGCTGATGTTACTTAGACCTAAGACTGTAAAACAACCTGGTATATTTCTCTTTACTAATTCTATTCCCTTCAAAGTGTTTTTTGCTGAATCTGCAAATTCAGGCTCTCCTGTTGCGAGAGTAAATGTTAGGACGTCAAAAATAAACTGCCATGGCTGGAGCGAATACTTCTGACCCGTCTCAAATAGAAGGAGTGCAGTCTCCAGTTTTTCTTCTGGGCTTTTTGCCATCCCTTTTGGACCTATGCACATTGCAACCGCTGGCAGACCGTATTTTTGCATCAGAGGACATATTTTATGAAATTTGAATCCGTCCCCTTCCAGATTTATCGAATTGATAATGGGCCTTCCGGGAACCTGTTTGACTGCTTCCTGAATAACCGCCGGATCCGTAGAATCTATTACTAGCGGAGCTTCAATTTCCAAGCTAAGGCGTTTTACGAGCTTGGTCATGAATTGAAGTTCATCGCTTCTTTCCGTCGTTGCCACGCAGACGTCCAGACAGTGTGCTCCGTCTTCAACCTGAGATCTAGCCAAACTCACAAGTCCGTCAAAGTCCTCGTCTAAAACCATCTGTTTTGCCTTACGAGAACCCTGGGTGTTGAGACGTTCGCCAATTATGAGCGGAGGAGGGCTTTGCCTCAAATCCACAGCTTTGAGTGCTGAGCTTATCCTAGGAACCGCCTTTCTCATTCTGAACATATAGAGCTATAAGTATGCTAAGCAAAAGAAGTTCTAAACCTTGCGGGCCGACTAAAATGTTTCATTTGTGGTTCCTATCCAGCATATTACGAAGTTCATATATGTGATCTTCGTTGGTCCCGCAGCAACCTCCAATGATTCTCACGCGGTCGAATTTGTGGATGAACTCTTCCAGTATTTTTGACATCTCGATAGGGGTCATTTTATAGATCGCCTTACCCCCTTCATTTTGCGGCATACCTGCATTTGGAACTACTAGCAATGGCAAGTCCTCCTGTTCGTTTAGCCATCTGACGCTCGGCAACATCTCTGCTGGGCCTGTCGAGCAATTTAACCCAAAGACATCAATTTCCATATGGCTTACAGTTGTATAAGCTGCCTGCACTGGTGTCCCCAGAAGCATTTTTCCATATTGGTCAAGCGTAACGTTTGCAATGATTGGCACTTTTCTCGAAAGGGATTCCATTGCCTCCTGACATGCTTCAATTGCTATTTTCACTTCGAGTATATCTTGGCTGGTCTCTACCAGCAGAGCATCTATGCCCCCGTGGATAAGTCCTATTGCCTGTGGTATGTAGGCGTTTTTTATTTCATCTGGCGTCTTTGAGCCGAGGTCAGGGTCGTTAGAACTGGGAAGATAACCCGAGGGCCCCATTGTTCCGATTACGTATCTGGGCCTGTCACGGAACTCACTGCAGACCGCTCTTGCAAGTCGCGCGGCTCTCACATTGAGGTCGATAGTTTGTTCGCCATATCCATACTCTTGTAATTTGAAAAAATTGCTACCAAAGCTGTTCGTCTCTATGCAATCTGCTCCGGCTTTGAGATATTTCCGATGGATTGTCTGTATCCATTCGGGGCGCGTCAGTGTGAGACCATCGTTAAAGCCCTCTTTTTCGCCAGGGAAATCTCGAGCCTGGGGAGATAACTTTTGGATTTCAGTACCCATCGCTCCGTCAAAGAGAATAACTCTTGTGTTCAAGTCATCCGAAAACGAACGCGTCATGGAAGATAGTCCTCATGGGTATGACCACAATTTTACCTTTTGTAGTGAAGCCCGTAGAGCAAACACCATTATTAATGTACGAAAGATTTTCTCCGTCACGCCGAGTTACTTCATATATGGCTGGCCGTTTTTGAAAGGTGACCGGGCCCATAGTTCAGCTTGGACAGAATGGCTGCCTGCGGAGCAGTTGGTCGAGGGTTCGAGTCCCTCTGGGCCCGCTGCGATATAGATGCTTTTTAGTGGGTTCTAACAACAAATTGTGAAAAGAAGATAGTGATATCAGAACAAAAGGTAGCAAAAGAATGTTTGGGCCTAGAGCCAAGCTCCGAGTCCGAAGTCTGGATACTGTATCTTTATGCAATGAAGTCTCCAGTAACAAGGGACAAGTATCAGCGAAGGCTTTCTACCTTTTTTGAACATGCTAAGATTCAGGGAGCATCGCTACAGGAAAAAGCTCTAACGTTCACTGAACGAGCGGCTACAGAGCCTTCCTGGGCTTTTAATACCATACTTCGATTCCTTGAAGTTCAAAACGCCAGAGTGAATAGGAGGGAAATAAGTGGAGCAACCGTCAGAAACTATGTTAAAGCAATCAAACTCTTTTGCGAGATGGCTGATATGCCAATAACTTGGAAAAAACTGACACGAGGACTACCACGGGTAAAGAACTATTCCCATGATAGAATACCTTCTGTAGAGGAAATAAGAAAGCTAATGGAATACCCTGATAGGAGAATCAAGGCAATAGTTTGTACGATGGCCTCTTCTGGGATTCGTCTAGGAGCTTGGGACTACTTGCGATGGGGGGACATACGACCAATAGAACGGGACGGCAAAGTAGTCGCCGCTCAAATCATAGTATATGCAGGAGAATCTGAGCAGTATTTCTCTTACATTTCCCGTGAGGCCTGGCTGGAACTGACAAAATGGATTCAGTATCGTGAAGCGTCGGGGGAAAAGATAACAGAGGATGGCTGGCTTATGCGTGACTTATGGAATACCAGAGTAGCACAGGGCCGCTGCCTCGTTAGCCGACCAAAGCGACTGACCTCTCTTGGTATAAAGAGACTAATGGAGCGAGCTATCTGGGCTCAAGGTTTGAGAAAAAAGCTTGAGCCGGGGAAAAAAAGGCATCCTTACCAGGCTAATCACTCGCTGCGGAAATGGTTCAAAACTCGCTGTGAGCTAGGCGGAATGAAACCGATAGATGTTGAGACCCTCTTGTCCCATAGCACCGGGATAAGCAACTCTTATTATCGCCCCACCGAAAGCGAGCTTCTTGAGGACTACCTAAAAGTTCAGGACTTTCTTACATTGGGTACGGAGCATATGCTTCAACAGCAAGTTGTCGATTTGCAAGAAAGGAACAGAGATAGCAGTTACATTATCAGCGCCAAGTTAGATGAAAAGGATAGACAACTTAAAGAAATCTCCGAAAAGTATGAGTCGGACATCGCTTTGCCAAAAGATGCGATATATGATATGCAGCAGCTGCTGAAGAATCCTCAGAAGTTGTTCCAGATTTCGACTAACGAAACTTGAGATACCTTTGCCCCCTCTTACTTTATATCCTTTCCATCGAAGTTTGCGACAATATGTTCACGTTTGAACAAAAAAATCCAATTAGAAAAGTCTACTACGTGGGGACTTCAGCAGTTTTAACAATAGACCCGTCGCACATCAGAAGACTTGGCATTGACGAAGAAACCTTCTCTGAAGAGGTGCCAGCAGAAAACGGCATTCTCCTTAAGATGAGAAGATTGGTCGTTCCGCGAAAGGAGGAAGGTGAAGCTGAGTAAGAATGCTTGCATCTGTATCCCAACTCCAGGTCGGCGCCCCGAGCGGAGATACAGGATTATCCTCAATTGGCTTAGCAACTGCAACCAACTAAAACGACTGGATTTTAACCCCAACTATAGAATAAGAAGTGCTATCAACTGTTCAAGAGGGTTTCGTCCAATCAGTCGTGACAGGTTAAAGGTAGAACATGAAGCTCTGTATAGGTTGCTAAAAGAAAAAGGGGTGTTAGCGTAACATGAGCTCCCTCGGTACATAGTTGTTAAGGAGCCAACATTCTAAACGAATACTTCACAAAATACCTAAAAATATAACGTATCATACAGATGAAACTAGCGGATGAAATACCTCCAAACTGCCGCGTTTTATTGACTTGGTTGGTTCATATATTCTCGTAGAGCAATAATGTCTCCATTCAAAATCCCTCTATTTTTCCGCCAAAGAGGGAAAAGCTATATTCGACCTTATCCATCATTTGCTAAGATTAAGCGTTGCGAAGATACGCAGGACAAAAAGAAGTCCGGTTTAAGATTACAGACAAAAAAATGGAAGTCTATAGAGACGTTGCTTTGTATCTTTATGAAAACAATCTGATGGAAAAGTCAAATATCCAGAGTTTTGGAAGGTGGTGCATGGAACATGTCTGTAATGAATACAGACAATCGGTCATTGAATCTAAAATAATGAAACACCAAGAACAAAGACAAAAGCAGCTGACACAACCTTCTCCGTTCTGGTATCCAGGATACTATTCTAGTAACCCTCTACATCCCTTCTAACAATTGGCCTCCTGAGAAATGTCAGGCTATCCGTAAAGCTGCTTATTGCTGAATGTAGCTACAATCCAGTTGACACCTTCCACAGACTTTGCCATTTTAGCTATTTTTATAGAGTCTCGGATATTTCTTCAAGTCTTCCAAACTGATAGTCTTGTATCGTTTGCTATTTCTTCATCTATGTTATACATATCTGAGGTAAGAAGTCTTATTGTTATTTCATAGAACTGTTCATGTGTATAGGTTTGCAGCTTTGCAATAAAGAACCTAGTCTGCAATGGCTCGATTATTCTTCCAACGTTATTGCTTGTAGCAAAAATAGACGTCATAATCTCCATCCTTCTGGTCCTATCACATTTTGTTTCAGAGACTATTCCAGTTTCCATCAAGTTTAGTAAAAAAGTTTGGTCTTTACTTGATAACTTATCAAGCTCGTCTAAAAGAAGATACTTTGGTTTGTTCTCAAAGGTATAATCAACTATTCCTGATTTTGAAGCACTGCTGCAGTCGATAAAGTGTGAATCTATTAGCTTCATTAACGATTGAAGAAATAGAGTCTTGGCCGAGGCAGGAGGACCTGTAAGTAGAATAGAGCAAGCGTGATTTGATCCTAAAGCCATGATGAGTAGCCTCTTAATATTGTCACAACCATAGATGTTACGAAAGAGCTTATCCTCTCTCCCGGCCGAACGACACAGAAGCATCGTTACCTTACTTTTACCGAAGAACATCCCACCAATCATCCTTTCATAAAGCCAACTGCAAATCCGGCAGACATGCTACCTGTCAATGGAATACCAAAGTTGACATGGCTAGTGTTGTTGCTTCCTGACTGTTTGAGATATGAGCGGTAAGGTTTCCTAAAGCTGTGCTAGCCATGGTCTCCATCCTGTTCCAATCAATGGAAGCTACTTGTTGGTACTGAAGATATGCTAATCCTCCTATGGTTGCAGAAATAGGAGTAAAAAGGTCTGTCAAGCCTTGATCGCCTCAAGATGTACTATTAGAATATGGATGTACACAGTATATATCGTGTATATCTACTATAAAGCCTTTTTCTAAATAACGAAATCAATATATATATTATGTACATACAACCTCATAAAATATGGTAAGACGGATGAAAGTCACAATAACCCAGATAGAAAGTGTCGTGACTCCATCATGTAATAGCGGTCATGTTATTGTTCCAAAGGCTTGGATTGGAAAAAAGACTATAGTCACTTTGAAGGAGAATAGAAGCAAAGGCAAAAAGTAACTCATGCCATACGTTTAAGGTCAAATTGGCCTCTTGAACAAAACAGATAAGAAAACACTGAAGATATCGCAGCAAACCAATAGTAAGTAAGTACGCCACAACAAGGTTTAAGAGTGATTAACAAAATAGTCCAGTATGACTTACTGCTATGAAACTGATGAAGATACAGCCAAGGCAGAAAGTGAAGATATAAGAAAAAGAATCATGGCAGTAGATGACGAGCCTGATAATACGATGACATTGAAAGTAGGCCTAGAAAAAGATGGACTATTTGAGGTATATTTGTTCACTGATGCAAAATCAGCTCTGAGGAGCTTTAAGCCCAGCTTTTATTCTCTTACTCTTATTGATATCAGGATGCCACATATGGATGGTTTTGAACTATACGCCGAGTTAAAGAAAATAGATCCTTGTGTCAAGGTATGTTTTCTGACAGCAAGTGAATTGTATTATGAAGATGCCAGAGAAGAACACCATTCTGACTTGAGAGAGGACGTATTTATTCAGAAACCTATTTCAACCAACGATCTAATAATGAAGATAAACGAGAAGATTAACTCAACTCGATAAGGAACCGCTTTAGACTCTTCCTGATTTATAAAATATAGCATGGTCGATATGGTCTTATATGATAGTTTAAAATACTTTAAGAGGAGATGTCTGGCCAAAATAACAAAAGAAGGATTTTGGCAGTAGACGATGAACCCGACATCACTTTAACAGTAAAGGAAGGACTAGAAGCCAGTGGCATGTTTCAAGTCGATACATTCAATGACCCTCAACTTGCATTATCATCATTTAAACCTGGACTTTACGACATGGCACTTATCGACTTTAAAATGCCAAAGATGTACGGCTACGAACTGTACGATGAAATGAAAAAGATAGATAGTAAACTCAAAGTTTGCTTTCTAAGTGCAACATATCAAAACTATGAAGAACTAAGAGAAGCGTTTCCAACGATAGAAATCGAATGTTATATTCATAAGCCAATAGAAATCAAGGACCTTGTAAGAAGGATAAACGCAGAGT
>JALZGI010000112.1 GCA_030861105.1 Thermoproteota archaeon | reverse complement strand
CTAAAGTACTACGGATTCTTTTGGGTTATCCTGGGACCTTTTATAATGAGTATAGGGCTTCATTGTTATTTGCGTGGTATTCATACATCCAAGAACAAAAGGAGCATAAAAAACCTATCAGTTCGATGACTACTTTAATGAAACCATTAGAGAAACAATGGAAAACCGGTAGTCTGGATTTTTGCAATTAATTTGGCAAGTGGTAGGACTAACGGTATTATGGTACGTGGGGTCTTCACAGTCAAAGGAAGTTGATGATAGTTCGTCGGTTATGTATCTCTTACAACAATATATTCTCAGAATAATAAACAATCCCTAATGATCAAAAATACAGTATAGTTATGATGGATTGCATTAATTCAATACAGTACAACACAGATTGAAATTATAGTATTTTGAGCCAAATGCGGGACGATTTACCCGTCCAGTTATATACTACCAAAGGAGGTAATCTACCTTGTAGGAATTGTTGGGGGAGTAAGATATGGGATATACTAAACAGGCATAAAAAAGTAATTAGCAACAACCCCTGGAGCAAAACTACTTGGGTATAGTGGTTCAACAAGAGCCTAAACTACACATCTTCGCCAAGCTCGAAAAGAAATAACCATGAAAATAAAAGAGTAGAGGAAAATATCCTTAAGTTTAGGAACACGAATTTTGTTTGGATTAACAATTTGTTAACTAGCAATCGGCGCTTGTGCTCCTGAGATGAGTCTATGTTATTATCAGCATCATTTACACACACTTTCCTTCAACTTCAAACATTCTTTTGGTGATCTTGTTCTTTTAATGTTTCAGTCTCGCTTTGAGCAAAGACTTTAGAACGATCAGTCATTCCAAGAATAGTTAGCAACACTGTTGAGACAGTACTGCTATAATTGGCGTACCTTTGGATTGATCATCATAACTGGGGGGATAGGGGTGGTTAAGAAAACTAGGACTAAAAGTTCAAACATTTTTTATCTATTGTTTATATCATCTGTTAGTTATATAGCGCCAGTTAATGATCAATAAAAGGCAACTCAAAATATCATGGATATCAACATTGCTTGTACTTGCTATGGTTATCTCGGTCGTCCCTATAGGGACAGCTGATGCAGAGCAACAGATAGGGCCAATTTCCGTTCAATCTACAGAGAGTGTGAACTCAGAGATTTCCTGTGGCCAAACCGTCCAAGGAAATATTACTCTCACGGCTAATCTCAATTGCGATGGGGACGGGCTTATTGTGGGCGACCACACAACAACAATTAATCTCAATGGCTACGGAATTTATGGTCCAGGAGCGGATAGCTCCAAAGTGGGAATCGGAGTTACTGAAGACAACGTAGCGATTAACGGGCCGGGAATTATAAGCGGATTTGAAGCTGGGGTCCTGCTAACAGGTGCGACTGAACTTACTGTTCAATCTGCTATATTACAAAATAACGAAATAGGTGTTTTCCTCACAGGAGGCGACCTGTCTTCGATTGAGGCAAACATAATCAGAGACAATAGCATAGCAGTTGCCTCTCATTCTGCTAGCGAAATCAGTATCGAAAACAATCTCATGGATTCAAATGCCCGAGCCGGCGTGTCATTTGTAAATATTGATGAATCTACCGTAAGCGGTAACAGGATTCGAGGGAGCCAGAATGGTGTCTTCTTGGACGCACAAAGTGCTGGAAATACAATTCAACTAAATAATGCCAATGACAATGCAGTAGATTTAAATAACTCCAACGGGGAGCCGCCCACAATCAATCAAAACACTTACTCTGATAACAACTGCTCGGTAGCAGAGCCAAGCGGGCTCTGCTCAAGAGGATAGAGGGATTTTAACTAACAGTAGCAAAGATGACTCTACTGAATACATCGAGAAAGAGGGGCGAACTAGTTCATCGTATTTTTGATTTAGCCAGTAACTATTGGCTATACTTGTCTAATATTAATTCATTTATGCCATGATATAGCATTAATGATTGAAATAGACAACAATATAGCAATTATATATCAATTGAAGGCCCTATTACAAATAGAAAAAATAGAGCAAAGCTTGATCATGTAATGTAAGTTTCTCCACCTTGTAGATCCCTAAGACCGTATGGGAATGTCGAACGAGATCGTACAGGAAGATGAGTGTTTATACCACTTTAGAATATAAACCATCCCCATGGGAAAGTAATATCAAAGGATCGTAAGATTATACAAGACGTCAAATGCTAGGATGTTCCAGGATACCTTGCAAGATTTTTGGTATAGTTACACACGTCTGCTGCATCTCTCGCCCGTTAAGGCCCCCTATCCCTATTCCATCTGTCTCGACCTAAAATACTGATCAACTTTATTACTTTTACAAACATCCAAACCATCATTAGTGGTTCTACAACTATTGTCGACTACTTCTCGAAGTTGCTGGTCACATTCCGGGACTCCAGCTGGCAATGACTCTATGCAAAAGTCAACTATTCTATTAAGCTCTGCATTGATGTCCTGTTCCGTTACTGTACTTGAACGGGGTCCGGAAAATATTGAAGAGGCTCCTGCAGCAACAGATGATGCAAGAACCACCATCAACAATATCACGATAATCTTTTTAGTTGCTACCACTGCCTTATAAGCAAGCATACCAGGATATTTAATGTTAGCAATTGTTTTTCTTATTTGTTATCTTAAAATACTCTCACTGTCAGGCCTGATATCTTCCTTCATTACTAGATCTCCGGCGCTGCGCTCTGCCTTTTCTTGCAATGAGGGGCTGGCCCTAAAATGTTTTGTGCGACCAATGTAAGAATAAGAATTGATCAGAGTACCCGTAGTGTATATATTTTTTCCTATTTTTGAATTATTTGTAGAATTCGATCATCGTTTGCATTTCCAGTTCCAGCATCCTTATTGGCCGTTAGGATATACAGAGATCCATCAAGAGCTTCAAGGACATCATTTAACATTCCATATCCCACCAGGACGTTATCATGCATCCTTGAATTAAGATCAATTTGATGAAGATGAGTCCCTCTTAGTGTAGCAAAAACAGCGTCATTTTGATAACCCAATCTGTCAGAAATGGGAATCACAATTCCAGTTGGTGCAATCGAAGGATTAAAGCAAAACAAAGGCGTTTTGAACCTAGTAGTGGTGGAGGAATGGGAAAAGTTGCAGGTCTCTATTGGCCATCCATAGTTTGATCCAGGTTTTATAATATTAATTTCATCGTTGCCAGTTGGTCCGTGCTCTGTTGCATATAATTCCTTAGTTACTGGATGCCAAGCAAGACCTTTTACATTTCGATGTCCGAACGAATAGATGGATGAATTAGGAAATGGGTTATCGTGCGGGATTGTTCCATCTTGGTTTACTCTTAAAATCTTGCCTGCAAGAGAGTTAGTATTCTGAGCAAGATGTGGATACTCTGAATCTCCAGTAGAAATATATAATTTTCCATCTGGTCCAAATTTAATTCTACCTCCGTTATTTAAATCCGAAGCAGGGATGTTATCGAGAACGGTCTTTGAGTCCATTATCTTATTGTTCCTTTCGGTTAGCATAAGGATCTTATTGTATATTCCACCATCCTTGATGTAGCTGTGATAAACGTACATAAGATGGTTTTCTGTGAAATTTGGATGAAGTGTAAGCCCCAACAATCCTGCCTCTCCTACATCTTCAGTTCTAATATTAGTAACAGGCTCACTCTCGAGGGTGCCATTGGGATATATCACTTTAATTCTTCCAGGCTTTTCTGTAAAAAAAATTCTACCATCCTCTGAGATGTCAATAGCCCATGGAATTTCTAAGTCCTGCGCTATTTCTCTGATACCCTTGTTTGATTGATTACCGGTGCCACTTGGCTCTGGGAGAGGTATAGTGGTGTCGGATGACGTGGACAGAATTGTGGCTGCGCTAATGGCCCCTGCTATAATAATAACTACCAGTAATTTAAAATGGCTGGGGAATGATTGAACCAATTCTTTCATCTATAGAACATCAGTCTTAATGACTATATGTGGCCATTATTGTTATATGTTCGCTGTAAGACGGCGTGGCATACGTCTGAAAAACGTAGTTGGTTAGTAAGTCTTGGCAACTGACCAGCTTGAACTTCCGAACCAGAGCCCTCCTTCAAATAGTCTGGTTGGTTCCTAGGCGGCAGCCAATAAGGTAAAATTAAAAATTTAAGCTCACTCAATGTATGTCAAGCATCTCCTTTGACTAAGTTCATCCCGGTAATATATATTGGCTGATTTCCTAATTTGCTGTCCGATGATCTTTAGCTATTAGGGAATGTAAATCTCTTTTACAGTAACAATTACAAGAAATAATTTAAAATTATATAGACAATTGCAGGCAGTGGATTTATACGGAGCCACTTAGAGCTTATCGTGGCATTAGCCTCTTCACCAATAGGGCTGGGCATAAATGAACGCTGCTAGCGTTGCAGATACATAGGCTCAATCACTGCGATTCCCAAGCGACACCTAAACTGCAAGAGTTCGCAGGCGTGATAGAGGGTAACGACGGCTCTATCCTCCGGAATAAAACGAAAATAGGAAACCCCAACAACACATTAGCAGATAGGACTGACAACAACACTCTAAAGGACTGCATGCAGGTTCCCAGTCAATATGAACCGTGCCGACCTTAACTAGCCTCCGCTATTCCTCTTTTCTTTTGTGATCACTTTTCAAATAGCTATAATTATATGTCGACTGTTCTCTGACCTTATCTGACATTCTTTTAGGATAATTGTTCCAAGTCCAATCTATGGAAATACACCAAGGAGTGCTTCAGACGGTATCGGGATTTTGCTATTAGACAATTTTGAAATCCACCTTGTTAATTTTAAATGAAACTCCTTCCTCATATAGACCCTTTGAGATACTACGGATCAGACCTTCTTCCACAGCGCCCCTTCTTTGGTTACTTTCTACGATGTCTAGTGGCAGGTCTATGTCAATTTCCACATTTAATCTCCCTTTTCTTGTTTCCACCATCTGCGTACATTATTTTATTTCAAGGTTAAATCCTTATCTTATCCCGTATCCAGATTTTCAAACGGCCGCTTCCAAGAGGATTTTCATAATCATTCCAATATCAGACAAGTCGTATTAACCTGGGTACAGATCCATTGAAATGTTCATTCGTATCTCTCCTGTCAAATCTAGATAGGTATTGATATTTTTCTTATTATATTTCCAGATTCGCGGAACAAGTTAATTAATTAACCAGCATGAACACACATCTAGATGTATGCTGAATTACAACGGCTTGCAAACAGGTAGTTCTAAGGCTGAAAGCAAGCGACTTGTGATATGTATAACTGGAATGCCCGGTGCTGGCAAATCTACCGTTGCTAATTTGCTTCAGAATTTTGGATTCTCATTAGTAAACATGGGTGACGTTGTTAGAGAACACGCGAAACTTCACAACCTAGAAATGAATGATGCTAATCTCGGCAATCTGATGCTTAAACTTCGCAAAGATTTCGGTCCAGCGGCGGTTGCACATCTAGTTTTGAAAAAAATACAAAACGATTTAGATATAAAAGGTGATATAGTAATTGATGGTATAAGAAGCATCGATGAAGTTAAGGTACTGAGAACCATGGGGCAGGTTAGGCTTCTGGCAATTCATGCATCTGTAGAAACAAGATACAACCATATTAAACATAGAGGCAGAGCAGATGTTCCGCTAAATAACTCTGATTTCATGGTTCGAGACAAGAGAGAACTAAATGTAGGAATTAGTGAGGCAATAGCCATGTCGGATGAGGTTGTATCTAATACAAATCTAACTAAGGATGAATTACAAAATAAGGTGATTGCTATAGTTAGTAAATGGCTCGACGAAACTGGCAATACCAATACAGCAAGTTCTAGGAATTACCTGAAATGAAAGAATCTCCTGTCGCAAGCGGAATAGTTTCTTTGGTAGAGACTCCTCTGAATCCTTCGGAGTGTCCTGAAAAAGTAAGAGCCGCAGTGGAGAACGTATTTAATGGCGGTATAGTCAAGATAAAACATGGCAGAATAATTGGAAGGGCCCTTGGAGCCGAAGCGCTGCACGTTATATATGAACAGGTTAGATCCAGAGCAGCTTTGGGAGTATTGAGAAGGGTGTTGCTTAAAAATAGAACTTTGGACTCTACCTGGTTCCTGCTGAATAAACAGGCAGCCGCTGCCGGAACAGTGGCTTTTGTGGAACATAAGGACGAGTCGCCGCTGGGTGCGATAAAAATAACCATTGAGTGCAATGAATTAGATACTCTTATTGATTGGCTTTCGCCTACGGCATAAAATTCTAGGCTCTTGGCAAATTCCTGAAGAATATCTTGTAAGTCCGGGAATGGAGGAGATCTTTATAAGGAATTCATCAATGTATTAGTTGTGAGATCATCAAGCCGTTCTAACTCCTCGGAGGACCGCCCAGGAAATCGAACATTCTGGATTTGTCCATGGTTAGAAAGAAAAAAAACTGCTGTATTAGTAACTTCTATTATTAGTATAGTTTTACTTTGCGTCTTGCATTTGTCCGCTGTCAACATGCAGATCGGCTCCGGATCTATATTACAAAATTTTGTTATCTTAATTACCGCTGTCTTACTCCTTCTTATTGCGCCTTCAGTTCTCTGCAAGGGCATAGTTCCTACTGTTGTTTGCTCATTAGGACTCACCTTAGCATATGGAGGCATACTATACCCGTCTTATTTTATGGAGACAGTAGGCGAAATATACTATAAATCCTCTCATGGGTTTATGTCAGAAAGATCTGTTTTGAATGCAGCTCATGGCTATTTTTTGCTAGGAATTTTTATGGTAGTCTTGAGCCTTATACTTGGGTATAAACCCGCATTACTTTACATCAGAAATAGGCCTGAGCCAATGGACTCCATTTGGCAGAAATATCCGACGTGGTATGATAATGTAAAAGTTGTAGGAAGTCATAATGAGCCTTCTGTATCGCTGAAAAGCTTAATGACGCCGGAGGAAAGGTATCTTGCATGGCGCTACGAGTTTGTGCTTACCCGCATTTACGGAATACCTCACCTTGTTAGCCCCGAAGGATTCGTACCGGCTAGCTCAAAAATTATAAGAGACAGGGAAAGCCAATCTATGATAGGCAAAGCAAGGTATACGGGTTATTATGGATGATTCCCTTTTGTCATACGTCATAAGCTGGTCTTAGGTAAGATTAGGTTGGGAGTAGGTTCGATAAATAGTCATTTACAAGGATCACTCATTCTTTGATTCATAGGGATTAGGAGAATGGATGGCAGGATTAACGCTCTAATTTCAATGATTGAACCTATCTAACTATTAGAACAGAATGTTTGGTCTGATGTAGAACCTTTTCTGACACGCTTCCTAATACCATCTTCTTGAATCTTCCTGAGCCCCTATACCCCATTATTATAATATCGAATAATTCCTTCTCGCCATATCGAGTTATACTTGATGCTACATCTCCTTCGATAAGAGTAGTACTAATTTCTACACCTTCACTGTTTCCTATCTCTTCACACTTCTCTAGGATCTTTTCTGATTGTCTCCTATACTCCCTGAGCAAATCCTCCAACTCTTTTTGTGGATGAATATAGACAGTCGGCGCCTTTTCCATAACATGAAGGGCGGTTACTTTAACCTCAAGCTTTTTTGCAAGGTAGATAGCTGCTTTTAGAGCCCTGAATGAATTGTCAGAACCATCTACAGGGGCCAGCAATTTTGAAAACATTGTACGTGCATTCTCGCATCAGAGCTTATATACTTACATCATGGCTCTCTTTAACATAGCTTGCCCTGTGATGCTTATTGACCGCTTTTTTGTGGATTATTTGTCGTTCGTTTAGTAATGTAGAAATATACATTTGTGAAGGCTCGCAAAATCTTCTCTATTGTAAATTCTTATATAGTGTATTGCAATAGAAGAAATCGCAATGAATGCAAGAATATTACTCGCAGCTGTTGCAACTGTAGCAGCATTTGGCATCGCAGCAGTCATTGGGTCAGTCTCCGAAACGATTCCGGCGGTAGCTCAGAATATGACAGGCATGGGCGGCAACATGACAGGCATGGGCGGCAACATGACTGGTAACATGGCACCTTAGTAGATCAATTCCAGTGTATAGAATCATCGAGGCCCTAACGCCTTATGGATTTAATCAACCTGGAGAATCCAAATTTTTTTTCTTTTGTTGCAGTAAGTACGGGAATGCTGAATTTTTCAGACATGGCGTATCAAGAGTAACGATCTCCTGTTGCACCGCTCTACATTGAGCTAGCAAATGATAGAAGAAATACTGTCTCAGGAGATCCTTTTGCAATTTTATATTCCTAATGATGAGTAGGGGGCGAAATAGATGGAGGGTTCACATGATCCTTGGAAATATATAAAGATGGATAAGCCGGTTTGAACAATGAGGATTTGTCGTCCACAAATAAACAAGATGTAAATGAAGATAGACTGGCTCAATTAATTAACAATTGGTCGGAGTTGTTCAAATTACCAACTATAGGTCCTTTTCATACTCTCTCTAAAGAAATGGACCCTTACATGAAGGGAATGCTAAATATAAACCAGACTTTATTGAAACTACAAGTCGATCTCAACGAGTATTGGTCACAGGTGAAAGATGCTTACTCTCGCGCCATAAAGGAAACTGCCGAGAGAGCGCCAAGACAATTCAATACCAAGGAGGATTTTGAGAACTATAGGAAGGTTGTAATTGAAGCGTTTGAAGAGGCATTTACCACCCTATTTACTTCGGATGAGTTTCCCAAGGTCTACAGTAAAGTATCAAATGATCATATGGAC
>JALZGI010000099.1 GCA_030861105.1 Thermoproteota archaeon | reverse complement strand
AGCCAGTATTGATCAATGAGTGCTCACTCTTTTAACATATTAGATCCAGGAGCTGCAGCGGATCACAAAATGATTTCAATATGGTATTTCCCTCAAGGGATTAGAAGTCAAGCCTTAGCACTCAGTTTAGTAATAGTAATGATGACAATGACGCTTACAACAACTACAGTAACAACATTTTCACCGCCTTTGGTTAAAAGTGCATCTGCAGATCATGGACAGGAGATTGTGCTTACATTAAAAGATACGTCTTTTGCCCCTGTATCGTCTGGTGAAGGAGGAGGAAACCAAGTCAAAGTGGTTGTTAATTATGCTGTTCATGACCCTATGGCTGCAAATGATTTAGTGAAGGGAGTTATGAAGGTATATTCTCCTGACGGAACTTTGTTAAAGACCTCTTCATCACCATCCCCATTTCCTATTACCAATAGTCATGGTACTGCAACTTTTGCGACTACTCTGACAGATCCTACAATAGAATATGTAATGGCCAAAATGGTATTTACTAACCCGATAAAGACAGAGACTATCTCTAACGAGTTGTCCGCAAGTGTTAGTCTTATTAAAAATGCAGCTTCGACAGGAGAGCCAGAAGAGAAGTCAATATCCCAAGTCCCACAGGAATCAGAGTCAAGAGAAGAAGAGCGAGTGCCAGATGAACCTTTACCAGAAGCTAAGCTACCGCCCACAGAAACAGCAATAGCATCATATGAGAAGGAAGAAGAGCAACAGTCAGCCAATATCCAAGATGTACCTATAATACACCAAAGCCCACAAATGGCACCAACAGAACCGCTTGTCCTATATGACCACACTTCCTTCAAGACAAGCCCTAACTTGATGCTGCAGACTTTCGCCTGGATAATCTCTGTAAGTACTGAAATTTTTGCAACTTTCTTCGTGTCGCTTTGAAAAATTAGCAAACTTGCTATGGTTCTTTTTTTTGATTATTTTGTATCTATTTTTCTCTTCTACTGCTTATAGGTAACATCCGCATCTGTCAGATAGGCCTAAATGCTTATAATCAAATCCGCAGGAAGGCCTAGACTCAGCAAGTATGTTCCCTTCGTACTACTCGAGTCTCCTGCGGATTCAAGTCTCTACTGGAGATTAACTTACATAAAGCTTTGTTCAGACTAAATATGACAAGTAATAGTAACGAGTCTTGACTTGATGAATCTAGGTGGAGATGAGTTTGTTTGTATGTATGTATGTATGTTTTTATCAAACTAGATAAATGCCTGGATCAGTCGAGTATTATTAATCCTCTTGTGATAAACGCGAGATGATAATCAAGGGCGATTTGAGCGAATACATCCATGTTAATAATGGATGTATTTGTTTTCCAATGTCGCCACTACAGAATGGTTAGGTGCTGTTGCTTAGCTATAGGAGCTGTACTTACAGTATGTTATGACATTATTTATCTTGGATTACGATTCTCTACATTGGTAATAAAGAGTTATACTTGAAACAAGCGAAGGCCTCCAAGATAACTCTGCTAATATGGATATTTGTTGTATTATTGCAAGTCTCATATACAATGCGTAATATTCCGGTTTACTTACTTTCTCCTTTGTCTATTGCCATATTACGGCTCCACCGCCGATAAGCATAAAGGATAAGTCATATCTCCCAACTCTTGGCTTAGATATGGCTCACCAGCTGGCGTCTACTATTTCCCTTTAGTCTTACTCTCCTTTAAGTGACTATAGCCTCTTTTCCTATCCAGGCCTTTGGTACCACTACATGACCACTATTTCCCGATGGAGTCACAACACTTTCAATCTGTGTTATTATGGCTTTCATACGTCTTACCATATTGAGGTGAAGTTGGATGTACATCGTATATATTGATTCCTTTTGAAGGAACCGCTGAGTTATATAAAGCTATATACTGGATGTACCAAATGTATATCATATATATCCATGGCCTAATAGCACAAGTCAAGGTGATTAAGGTTTGAACAGCGACATTTTTACTCCCGGGGCCGCAAATGCAAGCGGAGGATTCTTCGGCGGCCTGCTTCTAGGGTATACCATCAAGAAAGTATTATAACTGAACTATCCATTGCTGGATTAGCGTATTTACAATATCAACAAAGCACTTACAAAAATATTATTACTTTCGTCCAAGGAGTATGTCTTTTGACATCTGATATTCTTCTTCTGATAGTAGTGCTGCATGGTCATGCTCTGTCCGTCCTAGACTTTGGAAATATTGTTGGGATTCGACACTTTGTATAGGTACCAATCCATCGTCATTCCCAGGAATCATTAGATTTCCTTGTGTTAAAGGCATCCAATCTCCAGCTATAGTGTAGTATTTAGTATTTGGATTCATCGCAGCTTTGGTTGCATTTGCTCCAGGTCTTAAATCAAATATAGCCGGTGCGCAGGCATTATTTGTTTCTGCTGCGGGTGAACCAGCGTTAGGAGTTCCAATCATTATAAGATTTGCAACATCTTTTGTATCTGTAATATCTAAGAACACTCTTGCATCAAGTCCACCTTTACTATGACCTACAATGTTTATCTTTTGAGCGCCTGATTGTTGTTTTATATCTTGTATCCTTTTCTCTAATTCTTTGGCGTGTTGTTCTGCTGACCCACACTTATCGTCGGAGTCCTTGAAAGTTGCTGTAAAGAATTGAATACCATCTTTTCTAAGCATATCCTCCCATTTCTTCCATACCGTGGCGTCCTCAGCATAGCCATGTATCAATAGAACTGGAAGTGGTTTAGCTTCTGTTTGTTGTGGTTGTTGTTGTTGTTGTCCTCCCGATTGATTGTGTCCATATGCAGGTAGGGAAACAAATAAACCGAGAGTGACCAGCGTTGGTATGACTATTGTCATTATGAATGTAGGTTTATTCATCTAGCAACAACAGGTCGTAAAGATATAAGAAGAGTGTCAGGCAACTCTCCGGTAAGGGGGAGTTTGAGCAGAAAAGCTAGATACAGGATGTACCAAATATATATCATGTACATCCACACTCAGATTTTACATCTCTTGGTGATTAATGCTTGACTACAGACCTTTTTACTCCTATTTCTGCAACCATAGGTGGAGGATTTTTTGCAGGAGTACTCCTTGGATATTAGTTAAAAAAGGTGATAAAGCTATTAGCAATAATAGTTGGATTATTCATAGGAGGATTAGCATATCTTCAATACCAACAAGTAGCTTCCATTGATTGGAACAGGATTGGGTCTTGATAAGAGCAGCTTTAGGAAACCTCACCGCTCATCTCTCTAACAGCCAGGAAGCAACAGCACTAGCCATGCCAAACTTTGGTATTCCATTGACAGGTAGCATGTCTGCTGGATTTGCAGTTGGGTTTATGAAAGGATGATTGATGGGATGTTCTTCGGTAAAAGTAAACTTGGGATGCTACTGTCTCGTTCGGCCGGGAGAGAGGATAAGCTCTTTCGTAACATCTATGGTTGTGACAATACCAAGAGGCTACTCATAATGGCTTTAGGATCAAATCACGCTTGGTAACTCAAGATCCATTGAAACGATGTGGCGTATTGCATTTGATGGTGAGCTCTGAATGTTGGACGAAAAGCACGGTAACCTATTGACACCGAATAGAGTTCCAAGTAAAGCTATTCAGCTCTCATCCATAGCACTTCTAGTAGTTCCATTTTGACTGTAAGTCATTCCTATATCACCCCATATGCAGCAGCTCAAGTAACTTATCCTAGTAATATATTCGCCAGAGTCGATCAACAAGCTCAGCTACACGAGCTTGTTCTAAAGGCTACCCAAGAAAACGGACAGACGAACACAGTCACCGGTTTTAAAGTTGATTTAA
>JALZGI010000097.1 GCA_030861105.1 Thermoproteota archaeon | reverse complement strand
AACCTGGTATGATATCTATGGTGTCACCTTTGACTCTGAAAGTACCGCTCTTTAGTGAAAAGTCATTTCTTTCGTACCGAGATTCAATTAAATTGTGAATCAATACCTTTCTGTCTATTTTCATTCCGGTGGCTAGTGTCAGAGCGCTCTGTTCCCATTCGGTTGGGGATCCAAGCGAGTATATGCAAGAAACAGTTGATACAATCACCGTTGGCTCTCCAGACATTAGCATAGCTGTAGCCTCTAGCCGCATCTTCTCTATCTTTTCATTTACTTCAGTATCCTTTTCGATATAGGTATCAGTCTGAGGTAAATAACTTTCAGGCTGATAATAATCATAAAAACTTACAAAATAACCTACGTTATTCTTCGGAAAGAATTCCTTGAATTCTGTATAAAGCTGCGCGGCCAGAGTCTTATTGTGTGATATGACGAGCGTATTTTTATTTACCTTTGATATGACATTTGCAATAGTATATGTTTTTCCGCTACCCGTCACTCCTAAGAGAGTCTGACGGATGTTGCCCCGGCGATTCCTTATACCATTTGAAAGCTTTTCAATTGCGTCGGGTTGGTCACCGCTTGGTCGAAATACATTGTCAGCCAGTATAAATCCGGTGCCTCTACTTGACAATGGAGCATTGGATTATCACTACGAACATATATTGTTACTCACTATTTAAAGTAGGCATAACTGGGATCTCTTATTAGCTGTCATAGTCAGAGATTCCAACGAGTTTAGAGATCTACATAAGCAATAGGTTTTGACTATTCGGCAGGAGGGATCCAATCCTTGCCAACCGGTCATAATTAGTCCTATGTATGAATTTATAAATAAGGCTGAAAAGTATATGCCAACATTCTGTGAAAGATGTAGAAACAGGGTTATTTAAGGGCTAAAAAAATTTAGTGTTATGTCATCTTCGCTGGTCGTCACTCATAGATACCTGGTTTAAAAGTTCCCCTACCTTTGTTACTATTATATTTTCAAACTGATTCCGTATCTCATCTCTACCACTGCCTTCTGCAGTCACTTGATATATCATACCTAGCATAACCAAAAGTCTAGCCGATAATTCAATAGCCGCCATGTTTTTGTTATAACCTCTGTCAGTTGCGTATCTGAGTCTGTCTAAGGCTTGCTGTGGAGTTGGTGCAAAATCCTGTCGCATAACAACCATAAAATCATGTCCACGTGCTGACATTATTCATTACCTTCCTTGGTGCTGTTGCCTTAGAAACTGAACTATTTCCTGTATGTTCTGCTTTACCTCAGATACTCCTTTTTGTAATTCAGATATCTCTTTTTGCAGACTTTCTACTGATGGCTGTTGCTGCGGCTGTGGTTGTTGCTGTTGTTGCTGTGGTTGTGGTTGCTGTTGCTGCCGTAACAACTGCTGTAACTGTTGCATTAGCTGCTGCATCTGTGGGTCTTGCTGCTGCTGTTGCTGTTGCTGTGGTTGCTGCTGTGGTTGTTGTTGCTGACCTCCACCAAGTAATCCACCAAGCAAACCACCTACTTGTTGTGTAACTGGCTGAAGTACATTTCCTAGCCCTAAAAGTCCTCCTTGATTGTCTGATGACATGCTATTAACTTCCCTCTATCGGTATTAAGGGTTAGAGGAAGGAGGAAGATGTAGGCCATTGAGATACCCACCCTCTGTAACGGTCTAAGTTGAGTACATTTTGGCCTTGCAGTAGATAGATAATCGTAGGCATAGTCTGGAACTACATCCCGTCTATTCTATAACTTGTTTAACTTTGCTAGTTTTCATTGAACATGGAATATTCAAGTTAATTGCACTAGGAAACTTATGGACACATCTTTATAGCATATATACAAAATGAGAGATATTGCAACTCCAGTAAGAAGCAGGCGTTTTCAGAATGCTGATCCTCACTATTGTTTCACCATAAAATGATTAGATGGTTTTCACAATGGAAAATAATCTTTGTGATTTAACTTGTTGTAAATCATGAGTTTAAACCAATGTTGACAATGGATCTGTGTTTGGTTGCTGTGCCCTTGACGGCGGTTATTGCTGTTACATCTCTAATACAAAAAGGAAGCGCACAATAGACAACTTTCGAGTTCAAATAAAAGTAGTCCAATAACTGTGGTGGATTTAGAGACCGTGGTGGTAAGGCTAGTATAACATTCAGCCAATAAGGAAGATGTCCAAGCATTAATAACTGATTCAACACCCGGTCTTTTTTTCTTAAGATTCCACTCCCCGCTCCCTGCTGATAGTCACATCTTAGATCCTCAAACAATATTCCAGTTAGCCTGGTTTCATATTGGTTTGTCGTAATTATGTACAAGACTAAACACTAGTGCCTTACTGGTGGTCTACATCCAGTTAGATAAATAGTCCCTTCAAACCATTGATTTAATTATTACATGATAGTGAAACTAGTTCATGAATAAACTGCACCTTTAGAGTAATCCTTTTCTTCAACAGACTTGATTACTTATTATGGAAGTATCCTCACGCGAGCTGACTAGCGAGGAGTTCTTTTCCTATCTGGAAAACAGAGCTCAAATCAGAGTGGACGACTTTATTAGGGGTGCAGTAGAGGTCGCACAAGAGGTCCACGCAGGAGTTAAGCGAGAAGATGGAAGTTCACTATTCCTGGAGACCCACACCTGGCCTGTAGCCGCGGAAGTCGCGAGGCATTATAGATCCGTAAATCGCAACATCACAAGCGTTGAGGTAGCATCCGCTATCTTACATGATATTTTAGAGGACAACGAAAGAATTCTCGACCTCTATAAAACAAAGTCCTATGGCTTTGAGGCGTACTTGAACTACAGATTCGGGAATAGAATATACACCATAGCAACCAAACTCAAAGTTCCCCCTCTTGAGAATTATCATGGAGACAGCACCTACGAGAAACAAATGGTTAGGTTTAGGCAATATTGCAATATGTTAGTTAACTCCGAGTATGATATAAAAACAATAAAGCTTGCGGATAGAATCAATAACATGGTCTTTATCAAGGAAAAAGCTAGACTTAACAAAACAAACATTTACGAAAAAATAAAGAGATACCTTCGAGAGGCTGAAGAC
>JALZGI010000522.1 GCA_030861105.1 Thermoproteota archaeon | reverse complement strand
AGGATGGAAGCTTCAGAACTCCCCCCCTAGATAGGTTCCATGAGGGAACCAGAATTTGTTCAGACAAGCCACAGGGCTCTATGTTACTGGAATGGAACATAGTGCACATAGTGTAATCTCCATGTCGACAGAAGTGACAAGAGTAGCAGGGAACATGATGGTGCAAAAAAACTCTGTCGCCTACCGAATAGTCTGAAACCAGGTCTCCCACGCTAACAATTACGCCACTAGGTTCATGGCCAAGTTTACCCGAGGACATGCCGTAATCACCATATACTTTTTCTATATCAGATCCACAGAGCCCGCAGGCCTTCATTTGGACTAATATATCTCCAGTTCCAACTTTGGGTGATGATATTTCATTTACTGTGACGGTTTGTTTGCCCTTTACAAAAACTGCTTTCAACAGGCAAACCTTTGAGTAGTATGTTCGTCTATAAATATGTGACACCTAGGGCTTCTTTTATTTGTTAGACCAAATACTGCGTTTAGTGACCAGTGAATGTCTACTACTTTCTCCTGTACTTCCTGGGTTTTTTTATAAAGATTTTTTTGCATCCGTCGCAGCAAAAGTAAAAAATCTCTCCCTTATGTTGATGAGACAGTGCTAAATCCTGTTTTAGTTCTATTCCACAAACTGGATCTATTGGCACAGAAACCATTCCAAAAAGTTCTATATATATGGTTATCAACTATGCGAACAGCGTTGTCAAAGCCAGGTGGTTCTCTCATTATATTCTAGTGGATTATTCTTACATTGCTGTCTGACTGTATGGATCAGACAGGCATTAATGGTCAATGCTTTTTGACAGTATTCTTTTTGAAGGACCCTTTGGTGGACAGTATAATGTCATATCCGACCACCGAGATAATTTGTGGTAATTGTGGTACGACTTTATCAAAAGTAATAAACCTAAGGCCCGTGCGGGACATAATAAGAACTCATGATGGTAAATGCAAGGTATGCGGAAACAGTCTTAACTCAGCAGACTTCACAATAGAAGTTGAAAAAATTTAAGACATTATGGTTTTCCTTGGGTTTGCAGATAGTTTGTTGGATTTTTTCGCGCAATGGCTTTGGTCCTCAGCCGTGTTGTAACCAAAGCTAATGGAAATGGTTATTATAGATGGATATTTCATTAGGAAGAGTGTCAAGAATAAACAGGTCAAGAGGGACTGATTCTAAAGTCTAGGTAAAATAAAACTTATCGCCAAAGCTATGCTTGTCATTCTTGAGTATTTCACAGTCAAGGCCATAGCAGGTACAAGATCGGAATTTTCCTCTCCATAATTCTTCCTAAGTTCTTTAATTGCCTTAAGTGCACAGGGGGCAGATGCAAGACAGCTGACCGAATATACGGTAGTAAAGGCAAGAAAAATTCCCAGAATCACGATAGGATAAACTAAAATTACCAAGGCCGAAAAAATTCTAGAGGCTCTCTTCTTACCTAGCAATATTACTAGCGTTCTCCTTCCTCCTAGACGATCAGCATGAAAATCTGGAAATGAGTTTACAAGCAAAACCGAAGACGAAAGAAGACCGATGATTATCCCAATAAACACCGAAGAAAATTCAAAAACCTGTGTTTGGACATAAAATGATCCTATAACTACTAGGGCACCTTTTAACCCAACAAACAGTTCTGATAATCCAAAATTGACTATTTTTGATGAATAAAAGAATACTGCCAAAACTGCAAAACCAAGGATTAAGGCGATAACGGGTCCACGAATCAACACAAAAAAACATCCTATGGAAATACCTGCAATGAGAAAAACGACGGCGGTTTTGTAAACTGTCCTAGGGGAAAGGAGGTTTTCTGGTATAACGCCGCTTCCTCCGCTGAACTTAGTCCTTTTAGTTGCCTTGTCTATTCCGCGTTTGTTGTCCCAGTAATCATTAAAAAGATCTATGCTAGCATGCAGGCAGAATACACCTGCCATTGTCATAAGAGCATAGTTCAGATCGAATAGAGAGTATTTCCAGAATGCCAGTGCCATGCCGTTTCCCGCAGCAATTAGAGATGCCAGAAGAAACTTTAGCCTAATGGCCCTAAGCCATTTGCTCATCAATGCTTTAGTTATCTATACATCCATCGTTAATTATCATTTTGTCGCCCACCTTGGTGTTATGGCAAGTATTTGCTGACACTTGAAGAGGACTGCAAACGCGGCCCAACCTTAAATGCTAGTTAAGAACTTATATAGCAAAACTGCATCTGAATCTGACCAAAAATTTCCCCTCCAATCGATGCTGCAGAATTTGACGCCCAAAAGGATTTGAAGAGAATCATAGTTGAATTTCTGTGCAGGCACCAGGACAAGGGATTTTCATCGAAGGAAATCTCTCAGGCATTATCATTAAGCGAAGAAGAGATAAACTTTGCGATGCTAAAGCTCGGCCTGTCGGATATCCTTTTGGAATTTACAAAAGGATTTGCACGAAGAAGCAGCGACCTTTCGGGCGGAAAGACGAGATTAAAAATAGAGGATGTTACAGTTCAGGGAATAACATACTACCGCTGTCGTAGAGTCGATTGAACCCTTATGAAGAAATAATATATGCTAATATTGATGCTTGAATCAGAGCAACCGATGCTGTACAAATTAAGCTTCGAATCGGAGGTTTGGCTCTGATTTGAGTAGCATTGAGAGTCTCCAAAATGATCCCCCTAGCCTGCTTACCCTTCTTCAAACACAATACATAGGTAAGAGAATATCCTGGTACAGAAAGGTATCTTCTACGCAAGAACTTGCAAAGGACCTAGTAAATAAGAATGGCTCTTCAATGGTCAGCGGTGGGTATGTCATTATTGCCGACAGCCAAGAGCGCGGCTCGGGACGCAACGGACGGAAGTGGGTTTCGCCTCGAGGCGGAATCTGGCTATCGGTGATCCTGGGTTCAAGACTTCATCCAAGCAAATGCACGCTATTTTCTTTCTGCGCTTCCTTAGCGGTTTGTGAGGCAATAAACAGTTGTACAGGGTTGGACTCAAAGCTCAAATGGCCAAACGATATAATGATAAGTGGCAAGAAGGTATCAGGAGTACTGGTGGATGCTTCTGTAAATTCCAGTTCAATTGAATATATAATCGTCGGCATAGGAGTCAATGCGAACGTCGATCACTACGAGGTACAAAGAGAAATAGGGATTCGAACTCAATCTCAAGTCACATCTTTGCGTGATGAATTGGGAGTTTCCTGTGACAAAGTGAGGTTGATAAAGAAAATCCTACAAACACTGGACAATTACTATCTGAGGATAGAAAGGGACGATAACTTTTGTTTAATGGAAAGATGGAAACACAATGCAGAAGATATTACGTCGAAGTACGTGCGCGTATCGCATGGGACCGAGGAATATACTGCCAAGGTACTTGGACTGGAAGAAGATGGCTCTTTAGTCGTCGTTCGGGATAACAATGAAATTGAAAGAATCGTATCCGCAGAATATCGCATACGATCCACCGAGTGAGCCTCTTTATTGTGCTCACGAATCAAGAGTTGGTTAATCAAGCCTGACCTTCTTTGCGCATTGGTAGCAGCCTTTTAATCAACCTTGCATACAATCGAAATATCATTTACATTGGTTCCCGTCCTTCCTGTTACTATGAGAGAATTTAGCTGCTTGAAAAATTCATAACTGTTATGGGTTTTTAAAAAAGTAGAAGGATTGAGGTGTCTTTCCTTAGGATTTGGTGTCATGTGCGAGTTCCAAAATGCGCCCGCAGCATCGGAGTTACCGTCAATCCCGTCTGTTCCGATGCTGAGGATGGTGGTATCTTTATCTATTCGCATATTTTGAAGATCCATTATTGCTGATAGCACAGCTTCTTGGTTTCGGCCTCCTGTTCCGGAATATTTCTCTTTATTGACTTTCACTACGGTCTCTCCTCCCAAAATATACGCAAGATCTGACTTCTCAGACTGGACTTGTTTTGCTAGGTTCGCAAGTTTTCTGCCAAACAATCTGGCTTCGCCCCCGAATGAGGATCCCAGCTTCTTAGTTTCAAAACCGCGACTCTCCAGGAATCTAGCAGAGGCTGTGCAGGCTACACTATTGTTACCAATTAAGACATTGTAGACTTTTTGAAAAATAGTATCCCCAGGCTTGGGAGTTTCGCGCCGGCGCCTCTTTATCCCTTCGGAAATGGCGGCCCTTGCCTCCGAATATCGCCTACTCCAAAGCCCGTATTTTTTAAGAACTTTAGCGGCATCATGGTATGATGAAGAATCTGGATACGTAGGTCCAGAGCCAATAACATCAAGCTTGTCGTTAATGACGTCTGATATTATTAGAGAGACTAGCAGGCACTCCTTGTTCTTGTACCTTGTCAATTGTCCTCCCTTGACCCTGGACAGATGTTTGCGTACCGTATTAACCTCTTCGATAGATGCTCCAGACAATATCAACGAATTTGAAACATTTTGCTTCTCGGTCAAAGAGATGTTCTTTGACGGATGCGGCATTAAGGATGATGCGCCACCTGAGATAAGTACTATTACTAGATCGAATGGAGTTGTCCGCCTCAGAATTTCTATCATCTTTTTCGTGCCTCTCACTCCCTCGGCATCAGGAACAGGATGACTCGAATGGGTAATCGAAATGCCATTTATGTGGCAATCAATCCCGTACGGAATTGTGATAGCGCCACCTGCTATCCTGTCGTCCAATATCTCACTAACTGCGCTAGCCATTCTTGCTGTTCCTTTTCCAGCCCCTATCAAATAAATTGAATCAATTGGTTTCAGATCTATGATAATCTGATGCTGCCTAATGTCGTAAAGCAGAAGTTGTTCGTTTCTTAGCTTCACTCTGCTTCTTACGAGAGTACTAGGATCTACCGATTGAAGGGCGTACTTGACAGAGCCTAGAGCAAGCCGAAGAGACCGGCTTTTCTTTTGAATAAGGCTTTTCAATCCCGTTAACCAATTTCATATCTAATACCGGCCTTACAAAAATATTCATGCCAGTTTTTGTTTAAGGGGTTTAACTTTTGCAGCAATCACTATGCCAGTTCTAGGAAAAATATCAAAACCGGGAGAACACCCGTTAGGATTCAGTTAAACAATTAACCTGGCAATACGATAGTTATAATCTCTATCATAATTTAATACGTAAACTCTGCTATTTACTATTCGGAATTTGTTGCCAATGCTTTTTTTTTTAGTTTGGATAAGCTTTTTTTCAATTTTTTATACTGCCGATTCGCCTGGTAATGTTAGATCAATTCCACGAATGCCATTCAGTTGAGTATTATCACCAAGATAGGTTAATCAGTCCAATTAATCTTAGAGTTTATCTCACGGGTCTAGGGCATGGTCGCGCATCTATCATTAAAAGGAGAACCTGGAAAACGAGGCCTTATGTATGTACCATACTATGGCCGTTCACGTGCTTTTATTTCCAATTACCGCTCCTGGAGGGAATACCATGCCCATGGTAATATTGCGCAAATAGCATCCTCCTTGCTAAGCCATGAAACGCTGCATTTGGCGATCAATAAATTTTCTCTCTCAGCATCCGCTGATTTAGACAACCTTTTCGGAAGGTCAAATAATTGGGAACTATACGAACATGGTCTAGGAGATTTGGATAAATTAAGCATTAATTCCTTCAATTCGCATAAGAACGGATCCAAGAAACTCAGGAAATTAAAGAGAAAGAGAATTTGATGCGAACTACCTTGATGTTTTTGAGGAATACATAAATTGCATTTTTTGCCTAAGAAAATCCTCAATGTTCAAGGTGTACACTCCTCAATCTGCGAATAAAACTTTGCCGGATATAGAGAAGAGAATTAAGCAGATAATATTCCAAAAAGACAGCGTTGTATCTCTGCAGGAAGAACTCCAGAGGATCGTCGACTCCGGATCGCCATTCAGCGAGTTTTTCAAAAAAAAGCAGGAACTAAATGCGGCTGTCACTAACCTTTATAGATCTATAGAGCAGATTGAAGAACTTGGAGTAATCATTAAGAGTGTTGATGAAGGACTTCTTGACTTCCCCTCTAAGCGGTTTGATGAAGAAGTTTGGCTCTGTTGGAAAATTGGAGAAAGTCAAGTCAAGTTCTGGCATAGGAAGGACGAAGGATTTGCGGGAAGAAAGCCGCTCAGTCCACATTCCATGTCAAGACTCCAGGCCCGAGACGATCTCTCCGACCTCAGATAAGTCACTTTCTAATCCCTTTGTAATGATTAACACATTAAGGCTATATTCTTAGCATAGTTCGACCTTTCATAAAACTTTATTACCGTTTGACCAACCAAATAAGACAACAGTTTATCAGGGAAAGACGCTGTTTGAATACATCCGAGGTCCAAAGGGAACAAAAAAGGGTTCGAAGCCTAAAACTGAAAATCCTGCGTACCAAGGATGACCCATTTGGCATATTTTGCAAACTGTACCGTCATCATCAGCGGCTCTTTATGTTAGAATCTCTGATTGGACCCAGGCAACTTGCAGAAATATCAATTATCGGTTTTGACCCACAACTTGTAGTGAGTTGTGATTCTTCCAAGATCTATGTCCGGAACTCTAAAAACAGAATAATCTTTGTCGAAGACTTGACTAATCCACTGGAGCAGTTAAAAAAATTCATTCCCAAAGTTCAGGACAATAGATTCAGGTATACAGGGGGAGCGGTCGGGTTTGTAAGTTATGATGCTATTCGCTTTTGGGAGAATATTCCGTCAAAATTTAAAGGAAAAAAAAATTTCCCACTCTTTGAATTTGGGATTCATACTGACGGAATAGTTTATGATCATATAAAGAAAAATGCACATTACTTTACCATTGGCAAATCACGATATGACGAAATTAGTTCTGGAATAGAAGCAGAAGGTCAGTTTATAATGAACCGCTTTTCGTACACGACTCCTAGGTCTGTGCTAAATGCACAGGAGTACTCAGAAATGGTCAAGAAGGCAAAGCATTACATCTACCAAGGCGATATTTTTCAGGTGGTGTTATCGAACAATACCACTTTCAGGGTTAAGGGAGACTTGTTACCAGCCTACAGTAAACTAAGGGAGGTAAATCCCTCACCGTATATGTATTTCTTGAAATTGGGGCATATAGCCGTGATTGGATCAAGCCCGGAGATGTTGGTACGTGTTACTGAGAATAATGTCGAGACTTTCCCGATTGCTGGTACCCGACCAGTAGTTAATGATAATACTAAAAATGAGAATCTGGCAAAAGAGCTGCTATCTGATGAAAAAGAGGTTGCCGAGCATACGATGTTAGTAGATTTAGCACGAAATGACTTGGGAAGAGTCTGTAAGTACGGTTCAGTTAAGGTCCAAGAATTGATGTCTGTGAAGAAATTCAGCCATGTCCAACATATTGTTTCTCACGTGAAAGGCAGCCTGGCCCCTGGCCTTACCTCGTACGACGCCCTTAGGGCAGTATTTCCTGCGGGTACAGTTTCTGGAGCGCCCAAAGTGAGAGCAATGGAAATAATTGATGAGCTGGAACCACACCCCAGAGAGCTATATGCAGGCGCTATAGGCTACTTTTCTGCAAACGGTTCATGTGACTTTGCCATAACCATAAGATCAATTATTATCAACAAGGATAGAGCCTCCATCCAAGCTGGGGCAGGAATAGTAATGGATTCTATTCCCCAAAGGGAATGGAAGGAGACCCAGAATAAGGCGTACGGGATATTGTTTTCACTCAAAGAAGCATCCAAGCAAAGACCCTGAAAGTGTAGTGGTGGGACTCTTTTTTCGAGGTTAGTAACCACCCGGACTCATCTGCTACACATAATGGCAGGAAAAATAACTTGAAACCACGACTGATCAAAAAGGTCATGCGTGTTGGTAAAGGATAGTCCGGCACGATGGGAACATTTACTACCCTGTTCTGGGCGGTCTGGCAAACATGTTTGAAGCATCTGTATGGTACTGAACGGATAATCTCGGATCTTTTTGTCTTCCTGTGAGAACACCCACAACCACGTCATCTTTTTTGATCGTTTCCTCCTCTCTGAGTCTTCGAATACCTGCCGGAACAGATCCCGACGCCATCTCACAATCAAACCCGTTTAATCCTACTATCGACATTCCGTCGCTCATTGCTTTATCATCGACTTGTGTTACTGTTCCTTGTGTAAAGTCAAGTGCCCTTAAGGCTTTCAGAATATTTGCAGGCTTTCCTATTTGAATGGCTGTAGCAGCTGTTTTAGGAACCATTCCTTTATTGTCTCTATAGGAATAGTAGCGTTTTATCATGTCCAGGTCAGGACGACCATCATTCCAATCAAGCTTTTTTCCCTCGAATAGGCCATTTACTAATTCATACAATGTGCTTGCTCCTGTAGAATTAACGATGACAAGCCTGGGGATTTTCTTTATCCATCCCCAGTTGTATAG
>JALZGI010000009.1 GCA_030861105.1 Thermoproteota archaeon | reverse complement strand
TGCGTTTATGTCCTGGGGAGAAATGTCCATAAATCTTTCTAAGGAGAAATGTTATAAATTATATTCTCACATCCGCACGCATACCTATTCTATTGCCCCCATTTTGACCACTCTACTGCTGTTTTAACAACGAGAGCAAACATACTAAGGTTACACGTACTTCACATGAAAAATATTATTGTGAACATAGATTATGTATGTTTGACAATATATGCCTTTGTTAGGGGATATACTATTCTCTAACTTTGCTTTTGGTTGATATTTTGCAGATTACTTAATTGAACTAATTTCATATTAAGGATCTATTGTTTTTCCTTTTATAGCCAAACAACCAAGAATTTGAAAATGAATCTAACCAAGACTTAGTCATTTCAGAGGCATTTTTAGCATATTGAATATAGAAATCATTCCAAGACTCTGCTGCATTTTGCCAGAAGATAGTATAGGGGTCAGCTGCTCTTTGTGACACATGCGGCTCTATATTTGATTCCTTGTCTTTTACTTTTATTACTTCTTCCTGTAATTTATCCTTGCTCTCTTCTAAATTCATGTCTACTTCATGTTCTTCTTTTGAACTTCTCAATGTAGCCGCTCTTTCTTCCAAGCTTGGTGGACTAGCATCAGCAGCAGTAACAGTAGCACTCGCTACAGATGGAGTGGAATCTGTATCCATACTGGGAAGCTTAGTATCTGTTGTTATAGGTTCAATAGGCTTCTCTTTTTCAACACTTGATAATACTTCTTTCAAATGTCCTTCTCCTTCTTTCATATCAGCAGATTCTTTCATCTCTTTCATTGAATCATATTTAGAAGAATCAAAAACCTCAGGAATGGCTGTTGTGTCCTTATTATTATTGTGACTTGTATTCTCATCTCGTTGTAATGATTTGTCAGTGAAATTAGTATTAGAATTGGAAGCTAAATTTGATGACTCCACAGAAGGAACCTTATTTTTCTCCTCTTCTCCTTTTTGTTTCTTTTTCTCCCTATCAATACTACCCCGTATAGCCATACCTTGATCCAATTCTTCTTCTCGCTTCTCTACTTTATCTCTTGCCTTTTGGAAACTTCTCTTTCTTCTCCTCGCCGTTTTCATAAATTATGGTTTTGGCAGCAGGGAGATAGAGACATATAAAACCTTATAGTCTACAGCATCTTCACTATTTCTTAGCTTGTATAATATTGCTTGGTGGTGGATATAAAAAGAAATTGAAAAGACAGTTATTCCTCTCAAGGGAGGACTATGTAAGCAAAACTTCAACTTTATTATTATATTATTTTGTTAGATTCTTTTAAAAAGACTGGATATGTAACTACAAAACCATCTTTATCAACTTTTATCTTTCGAGCAAATTACTATTAATCTGCTCAAAGAGAAAAGTATGTTCAGATATGATAAGTCTCCTGGGAGACAGAAACATATTGAGGGTCATATTCCTCTTTGATGATTCCTCTATTGCTGCTTTAACTTTTTTACTAGTTATCTAGTCTAATCTAATCTAGTCTTCGCCAGATATTTCTTCATCACCTTCTTGCTCAAAATCAGCTTGACGTCTGCAACTTATCCTCATTTAGTATCAAACCAGAGTTCCATCCCAGTCCATGATTAAAGCCAGCAAAGTTTCAGTCAGCTATGACTATAACAGGTAAACAAACCAAATAGTTCTTGATAATAATAATCACTAGCTTTAATCATTATTGTTTTGTAAGCTTACCTCTAAGCACATTGATGCTCTTCAGATTACTAAAAAGATGTAATAGCAGTCAGAGCTTTGATTAAAGAAGAAATCTAGGCCCCTTTAAGCATTAGTATGCTTTAGATTATCGCGTATAAAAAATGTCTTGTATGTTCCAAATGATATACTACTCAGGATTGTTCAATTATAAGCTACACTATTTAGCATACTTCAAAGGATAGATATGCATTAAATTCATGGCAAAAGAGGGACTGAACTCATCGTTATTTTCAATTAGGGAACTATCAGAGAGAATAAAGAGTGGAGACATATCACCTATTGATTTGGTTGGAATCTGTCTAAACAGAATTAAGATATTAAATCCCAGACTTAACGCTTTTATCACAGTTATCGATGAACAACAATTACACAAGCAGGCTCAGCTAGCTGAAAAAGAAATCAAGCAAGGAAAATATCGTAGCCCCCTGCACGGTATTCCCTTTTCAATTAAAGATATTTTTCATGTAAAAGGTGTCAGATGTACTGCAGGTTCAAAGATATTAGCTAATTATGTACCTAGTACAGAGGCAACCGTCATTAAAAAAATGAGTAAAGCTGGTGCAATCTTTATCGGTACAAACAATTTAAACGAATTTGCATCTGGCATAACTGGAATAAATCCATTTTATGGTACTTCCAAAAATCCCTGGGATATCTCCAAGATGTCAGGTGGCTCAAGTGGTGGTTCTGCCGTTGCTGTTGCAACTGGTATGGTTCAGATGTCACTAGGAACAGATACTGGCGGTTCTATCAGAGTTCCTTCATCACTTTGTGGCATTGTAGGACTAAAGCCAACATATGGTAGATTTAGTAAACAAGGTTATTTTCCCTTATCTCCTTCGTTGGATCATGTAGGAAGTCTTACAAGAAGTGTCTGGGATGCAGCGGCTATAATGGAATATATAGCAGGAGGATATCCTTCGGATAACACTTTAGAAAATAGTGAGTTGCCTGCATATACAAAAATTATTGAAAAGTCAAATCTTGATGGGATACGAATTGGAGTACCGAAAGAGTATTTTTTAAATTGCTTACATCCAGCAGTAGAGCATCTATATTATGATTTTATTGAAGCTTTAAGGTCAATGGGATCTATATCAGTCTATGATTTAGACTTACACTATACTGGTAAATACTACAATTCATGGCAAGATATTAGACTTGCAGAAGCTGCAGAAATACATCTAAAGTGGTTAAACACAAGAGCATATGATTACAGTGATGAAGTAAGGAATATGTTAATACAGGGAACAAAAATATCTGCAGTTAATTACATATACGCTCTAAGGACAATAAGAGAACAGATAAGAAAAGAATTTTTGTCAATATTGAGTGATAATATAGATGTTATTATTGTTCCGACAACTATTATCCCTGCTCCCAGATTGGATCAAGAGACGGTCAACATAGGTAATGGCACTATTTTAAAAACTCGTGAAGCACTGCTTCTAAATACAATTGTATTCAATAGTACAGGTTTGCCCGCAATTAGTATACCAATAGGATTAACCAAAGATAATATGCCAGTGGGAGCACAAATAATTGGACCTCCACTTAAAGAAGAGATAATTCTATCAATTGCCTATAATTATGAATGCATAAATAATAGTCTAAATAAGTTTATACCCCCTGTGTCACTATGGGACAAAAAATAAATTGTAGATATTTCTTTCAAACTGATAGTTTAACCCCCATTTGTGTCATCCTTATCGCAAATAAATGGTTTTAATAAAACAAAAAGAACTTTTGTTATTACAAGCTAACTAGGAATTCTATTATCACCAAAACCTCGCAATAATCTATATTACAAATAAAGCAGATTGTATCTGTATAGATTTGATTTCACAGCTAAGTTGGATAACAGCGGTATCAACTATAGTACTGACGTTTACTGTAGCCCTTTTGTCTCTTAATAATAGTTTGGCTCAAGAGGATCTACAAGAATTGCAATCTTCCTTACAGTCCCCCACTACAGTAACTCCAGGACCTGGAATGTCGATAAATAATTCACTTGTATCATCAAATACCTCTGATATTTCGTCTCCAATCCAAGACAGAGTTACAATTGGATCATTTGGTGACGATAGAATAACGGGTAGTAATGAAAGTGATATAATTATTGGACTATTAGGTTCAGATACAGTGCGTGGAGGAGCAGGTAACGATAATATCCAGGGAAATGAAGACTTGGACAAACTATATGGTGAAGATGGTAATGATTTAATCCAAGGGGGAGCAGCAACAGATCAGTTGTACGGAGGGATAGGAGAAGATATACTTTCGGGCAGCATGGGAGATAACTTTCTTGTGGGTGAACAGGGAAATGATAAACTGTATGGAGGAACAGAAGACGATATATTGCATGGAGGACAAGGGGCTGATTATTTTGATTGTGGAGAAGGAATAGACATAATCATTGATTTTAATATTGAAGAAGGCGATGATAATGCGGGCAATTGTGAAGAAATATCAAATAGATAGTATTAGCTTCTATCTTTAGGTATATTCCTTATACTTCGAAGGATCTTACAGCAGGATGAATATGAACAGAAACATGTTTAATTTTTGAGTAATGGGAGCAGCAATGATCCTACTTCTTCCCATGGTATTAGGTACTGCACCTTTTACTACATATGCACAGACGCCGGTATTAGGTGATCCATTTTATGTAGAGCAAACAAAATCAACAGGCATAAGGATAGTGGATGTCACTCATGGGCCCAAAATAGAAGTTTCATTTGCAGGGAATGGTACAATAAATGGTACTATAAATATTATGGATATCGGAACAATATGGACTATTCCAATTAATGCAAGTGAAAATATACTATATAGTGAAGGACAAGGTGTACTAACCACACAGCAAGGTGAAATGGTAACATATACTCAGCAGGCAACCGGAGAAATAACCCCCGAAGGTAAGGTAATGTAATGTAATGTAATGTTTAGGGGCGATGTTTTTCAAAGCATTATCTTCAATAGGACAATTGGCTTTACTCAATAATCAAATGGGCATATACAATTACGAATCAGATTTGGCTGGAAATGCTGTAAGACAAGTATGGGAATGGAGATAAAGATGAAGTAGTCCAAAGAAAAATGAAGGTTTCTCTATTTTTTCTACTTCTTAATTCTACTGCTGCTTGTGACCCATCCAACTCTTAGGAAATACCAATACATCAATAACACTGATGCTGCAGATATAATCAATACTATAATAAGCGTTGTATATCTTCCCAAGAAATTCCAAGACTCTGTTTCGAGGCCACCAGGTAGGTTGATATTCATACCGTAGAAGGTTCCAATTATAGTAGCAGGAATAGACAAGGTAAAAACAATTGTAAGAATAGCGAGTATTTGGTTAGTTTTTTCGCTGCTTAGCATAAAGTCTGTGTCTTTATAGATCTCAATTGTTTCTCTCGAAGTCTCTAGAACTTCCAATACTTTGTTAATATGATCTTCAACATCATTAAAATATTCTGTTAAGTTCTGCTCCGAAAATTTTTGTATGTCATGAGTAATATCTGACACTATTCTTCTCAATGGGTACACTATTCTTCTAAGTATAGTAATTTCTCTTCTAAGTATGGATATTTCTTTAACAACTCCTACTTTGTCATCAAATACTGCATCTTCAATATCTTCAAGATTTCCGACTATCTTCATTAATATGTGAAAAAGGTCATCTACCAGTACGTCTATTACGGTATGCAGTAAATAGCCAGATGTTTTACCTATAAGTTCTTCCTTTTGATTACTATCTCCTTTCTTGCATTGTTGAAATAAATCATTAAGTGGTTGAAGATCTCCTTGATGGACAGTTACTAAGAAATTCCGTCCAGCAAATATAGATAATTGACTAAAGTGCAAAGTAGTTGTCGAACCCTTTCTTGATTTCTTTTTCGAGTTTACGGAATCATGAATAGGAGAAGATGGAAAATGTAATACTACAAAAAGATAATTAGTATGTTTGTCAATCTTGGGGATCTGAATCTTTGAAAGACAGTCATCTATATCTAATTCATGAAAATGAAATCCTCTGCTTACTAATAGTTTCTCCATAGTGTCACGTGTGGGTCTTTCAATATTTATCCAAGTTAAGCTCTCATTTTCAACTGAGTCCAGTTTTGTTATCTCCTGCAATATCTGTTTGCCCCCTATACTGATTTTTGCGAATCTGGATAAAAGGCTTTAGTTAAAGTATACTGTTACCTGCATCTGATTGAGATGCAAAAAAGCGTTCTTTGTGATACCCAGATATGTTTGCATGTATTGCTGATATGCTTTAAAATAACGAATGAAGAAAATGAAGTAAAGAACAGATATAGACGACTACCATATGACAGATAGTATTATAGCAACCCACGTAGGCTTGTCAAGATGAAGCCTTTGGTATAGAGACCTATTTGTAATCTTTATCAGAATAGATCTTTTCATTGGCCTTTCTTACCTATTTTCTTCAGCTGCAAATTGTGGTTTATATCTCCCAAGCAATATCGAGTTGCCAACTACTGTTACAGAACTCAGTGCCATATCTAAGCCAGTAAGCATGGGAAGCCACCAAATATTCCCACACTAGAAAAGGCAAAGATTCCACCCGTTATTGGAATCAGCCCCGTGTTGTAAGCAAAAGCCCAAAAGAGATTCTGTTTTATTTTTGGGCACTGTCTATCTTTTTTATGATCCCATATTTTGATTGAAATCCGACTGTTGTGATGGAGGAGATACTAAGCTATTTTATCGTAATTGCGAAGGAAAACTAGCTTTTCCTCTATCCAACCGTCCGGTTCCGATAGTGTACTAGCGCAGATCATAAGTTCCTTTGCTGTGTCCTTGGAATAATGTCTTTGAACCAAATTTGCAAACTCTTGGAACTTTACTATCCTGTCTAAATATTGAGAAGAAGATGTTTCATAAGAAGAAAGTAAGGTCTTCTTTTGATAAACTGCCCCCTGCCCTTGGCTCCATTGTGACCTACTTTGATTTGTTTCCTTAATGCCATCCATTTTGGATCGGACATTATCTAAAGGAATATCAAAAGGATCCTGCTTGTGACCAAGCCCGAAGTCATTTTGAGAGGACTCCTTTGTCTTGTCTGGTATAACAGTGAATCGAGAAGGAGAAACTTCTTTAACTGTTTCCGCCTTGTTGAGATTTATAATCTTGTTCCTGCGTCTATATAACAACGGATCGCTAGGCTGATAGCGGCCTTCTACTCTGCCGATTACATAATCCATGAACCTAACAATTGGCGCTATACCTAAATGGAGATCTATGTTGTGTCTTTTTCCGCTATGCTTTCTTGTAAAAGTTTGGGAGCAAAGAGTGCAAACGTAGTTAGCTCGAATGGTATTCATTATTTTTATACTATATAATCTAAATGCGCTTCCTTTTTAAATGATTTATAGTTCGATAAAGAAGGTTTTAGTTAGTGTAAACAGGTTATACTCCGGTGCCACACTGTGCTGCATTCTTACATTTAGATATTATAGATAATTTGTTAGGTATAGTATTGAGTAACTTTCGAATCAACTGTCTATCTTTGAATGGACCACAAAAATCGTACATAAATATATCTACAATGATTTTTACTTAAAAGAATTTTTTGCTGAACGTTTCCTCTATTATCTCTCCAAATGTCTGACTAGAAAATTTGTGAAGTTCAATGATCCACTGCAAGCATACAAGCATCCTTTTTTTATAGATAAAAAAGAGATAGTCAAATGAGCTTTTGGGACATAGAGCACGAGG
>JALZGI010000002.1 GCA_030861105.1 Thermoproteota archaeon | reverse complement strand
TTGTGCTGCCATGTCTTGTACATAACTCCTAATTTGGGTGCATCCATATTGTTTCCAATATCATAGAACGAAGACTTTTCGAGAAGACCGATTGGCACAAAAGTTAGAGGAGTTGTCGTAAATTTGGATTCTGGCTGCTCTGTTTCCAGCTCATGAATTAGCTGAATTGTATCCCAGCTATCTTCTGCAGTTTCGTTATTGTCCAGTCCCATGATAAGCGTAAATGCTGGAACCCAGTAGTTCTCATTCAATGTCTTAACCGCTTTCTTTACGACCCAGTGCCATTCAGATGGTTTAAATGGCGCCAACTTTCTGTCGGCATACTTTCCTATCAGCCTAATACTTCCTGTTTCAAATCCACATTGTATACCAATATGGTTGTCTGGCGAAGCTCTAATAATCCTAGATACATTAGGAATAAGTTTTTCATCAGCAATTGCACCTGCCAATGTCCCATGAGTAGGATTAGTATGCTCAATTCCTGTGTCCATAATGCCTTTGAACAGTTCTTCCAATGCTTCCCTATTGGGCTGCATATTCTTTGTTGTCCTGGGATTCATACCATAAACAAAGATATCATCACTGTGTACCCAAGCATTCTTTGCACCACCATATTTCATATTAATTTCAATTTCTTTTTGCACCTTTTCTACAGGATAGTATCTTAAAGGTCTTAGAGTAACATCACAGAATTTGCAGCCACGACCGCAACCTCGCATGACTTCAACCATGCCATGCATACTTGGATTAATAATTGTGGGAATTTCTTCCACAGAGGGCTCTTCCCAGTAATGAATGAACCTTCCATGATATTGTGTATTATCTCTATTGAATTCCTTTATCTCTACTTTGAATTTGTTTTTCTTGAAAGGATTTGCTGTTTCCATCTCTCCGTTTATCAAGGCGTCGAAAAACTTTCCTCCAGCTCCATCCAACTCAGGACCTATTCCCCCCATGTCGCCTTCGACTATTCCATACAAACCGTATTCCTCTATCTTGGAGGGGTCATAATTATACTGCCAGGTTCCCGATGCTCCAGCAAGAATTTTAGCATTACTTCCTGTCCTTTCTTTGGCTGCCTTTATCCGTAGATGTAAGTCCCGTGAATAAAATTCGTCAAAGGACATTTGCTTGCGTCCATATGTAAAAGTCATAGTCACAGGGCCCATCCCAAGCGGGTCCATCTCATATGTACCCACTACCTCTGTGCCCGGACCAATGAACCTCTCAACATGGTCTGGATGGGCTACAACTACGTCTTCCCTGCTGTAGCCGTCCCTTACGAGGGCGGCCTCTACCTTTCTGAGACCATAGGGAGCATAGTTAGCCAAACCGTTGGTATGGGGAATAGGATTACAGATAAAATCAAAAAGCATCCTTGGCGTGACCTGGTTACCAAATAAATGATACCAAAACGAGTTATGGTCTCTGTTTACATCAATTGCTGGCGCACAACCGAAAAATGACGCTAGCGATATGCCCCGATAAGGAGACATAAGTGTGCGATCTGCGGTGAGAACGACTTTTGGGTATCTTGTCATTAAAATTATAAATCAAATCGATTAGAGTGAAGAAGGATTTTAAGCTTCCCCTTAAGTTCAGCTTCAATAGTGTGGGAAAGCTGGAAAAGCGCTTACTTTTTGGCTCCCAGTGTCCTGTTCTTTAGTCGTAAAGCACTGCTGCGGCACTTTCTGCAACGATCCGCAGCTATGTGATTTTTTGCTCCGCACTTAAAGCAAATCTTAAAGAAAAGCCTTCTTTGTTGGGCTATCTGTTTTTTAGTCGCATCTGTAATCGGCATTTACAGTTTTGTAAATGGATGGCTGATTTCAAGTTTTCCCTTTCCATGAATATAAAGTAGAATTGTCACCAATAGTGAAGTTACTGCAGTAACAGAAGCCTCTTCTCCTGTTCATAAATTATCTTCTGCGCATGACAGTTAAGAAACTTGGCATAAGAAAGTATTAACCCAGGCGAGCTGTAGCTTACTTATGCTTTGAAAAAACGTACAATACAAGAAGTTCATCCTTATTACCAAAAAAGTGATGGTCTGTATTGGCAGGGACAAATACCATTGTTCCGCTGCTCACGCCGTGGGCTTTTCCGTCCATCTTGATGTTTCCTTCCCCCTTTATGACATAGTATAATTCATCCAAAGGATGGTTGGTTTGGGTATCTATTTGGCCTTCTCTCAGCCTAATAATGCCTGCCTCGAGGTTCTTTGTATTTAGAAAATCCGTAAAGTACTCATCTGTGTCTATTGTTGATAAGATATCGTTTAGTTCATAGAACGATTCCATGCATTTCAGATCAGCAACTCCTAATATGAATACCTAATGTCCTAATCCTGAAGCCACGTTTTTAATAGATGATAGATTATCACGATCACTTCGGAGGGACGTTAG
>JALZGI010000601.1 GCA_030861105.1 Thermoproteota archaeon | reverse complement strand
CCAGCTCTTTTATCCTCGTCTCGGTGACCTTATAAGCCGCTTTGGGGTTCTGAGGCATGCTTGAGGGTACGGTAAGAGGATGTACACCAAAACTTCGAAGAACCTTTATCACCTTCTCCGAATCTTCAGCAGAGCTGAAGACTACTAAGGCTGTTTTGCTTTCATTTAGCCTTTGTTTATGGACATACATAGGGCCCAGACTTTTCAGAATTTCTGATTCGTCAGGAGTATTAATAACAAAGATGCCCGCAAAGAAGATTCGAAGGTTTTTAAAAAGTGAAACATCAATGTCCAGATTGGCAGCCATTTCTAGTGCGACCTTTATGTTCTTTAACTCCTCAAGTTCTTTCAAATACTTCGCTCGCTGTGCTAGAAGTCTTTTTGGTTCGTCTAAAAGGGTGTTGCTCTTATCCTCTAGCTCTGCAATAAAGCTCTGCACATCGTCTATGACGTAATTAGTCCTCTCTCTTGGGGCTCCCTTAAACATAGTAGCCATTACTCCGGTCTCAAGCGGTACCTCCAAAGCACGTACCACCTCGTCAATTTCTTGAAATAATCTTTGTGCTTTCAGCAGAAGGTCATCGTAATAAGTATTTGAAAACTCGGAATTATTTTCAAGCGGATGAAACCATTCGAGTTCAGCTAGTTTGCTTACTGCCTGCTGCGTCTCTACTCTGGGCAAAACCAGGGAGGTTTTTACCAATTTCGCCAGTCCCATTTAGCAGTGCTTTTTCTATAATCAATGTCTTTAAAATCTTACGTTTACCTTGGCTACCAGCGTGTTCGCAATGGACAAGCGGTATAAAAGAGACCTGTCGCATTTAGGGAATTAATTCAAAAATAAAAAAAGAAAAGATAGTGAGCCTCTTCCTATTGCCTACTGCCTCTTACTCCTGGCCAAGGATAATAAACATCATGACTATACCATAAATGGCTATTGACTCAACCATACCAACAATAATAAACACCCTAGACTGCATTTTTGGGTTATCGCTGATAGCGGCTAACCCCGCTGCTCCTACAAACCCAAGACCGATACCAGCCCCCAAGGCTGCGAGACCAAATGCCATCCCAGCACCAATGAGTTTTGAGGAGGCGGCTGCATCTGAGCCCTCAGCTTCCTGAGCATAGGCAAAGTTCAAAGGTTGGCTTGCTACTATTGTAATCAGAGAAAGGATAAGGCTAGCGAGAACGGGTACGAAGTGGGAGCTCGCAGTTCTCGGGTTCTGTTCGGTTTTCATAAACTTTCGAGACAAAATGCCATATTTAATGATAACTACGATAGCTCGGCCCTTCAGCGTGCCCATCCCACAACGCCCCCTAATTCATATACACATCAAGCGTATTGTTGCTGTTTCGGTGCAATATAGGATGCCACTCTCCTATGTTGGCAGTTTTCCCTTCTTGTATGATTCCGAGGTTGGTTTGCAGGCGGGAACAATATTAGTGGCGGGTCGGTCTCACTCAGATCTTTTTTTGTCGAGAACTACCTTCACTTTTTTCAGCCTTACAAACTCTTCTCTCTCGCGCTCTTCTAGAGTAGCTCGGATAAAGGATATCGCGCTGTCGTATTGTGGAATTATAACATACTCCAGGGCATTCAGAAGTTTCTGTGTTCTCTGCAGTTCCTTGGCTAGGCTGAAGATGGCATTTTCGTATTCTGCTGCCTTGCAAACCTGAGGAAGCATGTTCTTGATCAGCCTAGCTGCCTTATCAACGGAGGCATTTGTCTCTACAAAGCCGTAAGATAAGTCTTGGCCGCCTTTCTTGTTCTTAACTTCTAATGTTGGGATTTTTACATCTACCACCCTCCTCACGTTTACGTCGACTTCCATAACACTAGGTGTGGAATCGGCGACAGATTCTAAGGTCGTCGTTCCTAATGACATGTATGCATTATATACTGAAGAGTAGATTTCTCCCAAAGGCGACCATATGTCTCCCCTGGCCTTATTTGCCTCATCTATCATTTCATCTATCTTCTTCAACAAAACTTCTCGTTTATCGTCAAGAATTTTATGCACCATCCTTGCAACCTGTATTGAGCGCCGTATTTTGATAAGCTCTATCTTGGTTGCAATAACCTTCCTTCCAAATGACATGAGTTTACGTGCCGCCTTTGTAGTGTCGCCTCAAGTTCTTATCCTTGATCTTAGTTAGTTCGCCCTCTGGAAGTGATGAAAGGACCTCCCAGGCTCTACCAAGGGTCTCCTCGAGTGTTCTGTTTTCGTC
>JALZGI010000586.1 GCA_030861105.1 Thermoproteota archaeon | reverse complement strand
TATGAAATTGCAGCCTTACCGCCTGAGTAGTGATGATGATAATAATACGATAACATGATAATATGATAATATCAAATGTCATATTTGGCCAAAAGAATCTATTTCCTGGACCTGGGACTGTTCGCAGTAGTGTCAGGTTAAAGATTTGTTCCCTCATTCAATTTTTTTGTTTTCTATATAGGTATGCTGAAAGCAAATGTAGCTCCTTTTCCATCTGCATTATTTTCAGCCCATATTCTTCCACCATGAGCTTCAACAATACTTTTTGATATGAATAATCCAAGACCCGTACCTTTATGGTCTGACTTTGTAGCGAATTTCGAGAATAGTCGGGGTAAGATTTCTGGGTCAATTCCTGAACCTGTGTCTTTTATTTTTACAACTGCTTCTGACACGTTGCAGTTCTTGTTCTTGGCAATGTCGTTATTATCGTCATCGCCATTGTAATTGTTATTGTTATTGTTATTGTTATAGTTATAGTCACCCTTGCTGTTCCTGTTTCTATTGTTGTTACTATTATGATTATTGGCGGCTGTCCTTTCTACCTCTATAGATATGGTTCCCGACCGAGTAAAGTTAATTGCGTTATTCACTAAGTTTGATATAACCTGTAGTATCATGTGTCTGTCTGCATTTACAATAATATTGTCATCGATGTTATCATTATTTTTTTTACTACTAATATTGCCACTGGTGCCATCGTGTTCGTAAAGCAATTGAAGATTATTCTTTTCTGTACTGTAATTATTTTGGACATTGACTTCCAGATCATTTAGCACCTCGCGAACGGCCTCATTTAAATTGAATTTTTCTTTTTGTAGTTGCAGCGATTTAGATTCAATCCTTGCTGTAGTCAAAACATCTTCTGCTAAATGTTGTAGTCTTTCGCAATTGCGGACAATCATACCAAGTTCATCTTTGGTTATTGTTAGTTCTGGATTGTCACTGTCATGATCATTATTGTTATTCTTATCGTTATTGTTACTCCTATTATTATTATTATTATTATTCTGATTGGCTTCTTCGAACCTTTCTTTTACTAGATCGGTTACTCCCATAATAGGCATGATAGGAGTTCTTAGCTCATGAGCTGCAATATTGATAAACTCCTTTTGCATTTTGTCATTTACTTTTAGCCGTTCATTGGCTTCTGAGAGAGATCTATTTGATTCATCGAGCTCTTTTGTTCTCCTTCTTACTTCTGCGTTTAAGCTACCATTCCATTTGAAAAGAAAAAAGGTAAAGAGTATTATTGCTACTGTAATAATACCAAGGAGCGCAAAGGTTTCAATTCTTTGTCCCAAAAGTATACTTTCTATTTGTGAATATATCTGTGAGGTAGTAGTTGTAATCAGAACTGCATATGAAGGTGGTCGTTCTCCATATACAGAAACTGGATATGCTGTAGCAAGCCTTTCTCCCTCAGCGCTAGCATAAACCGTATATCCTGGTTCGGATAGTAGAACTTTATTTACTAAATTATTCAAAGCCGTGCTGGACATAGAAGAGTTTTGCGTAGGCTCTTCAAAAAAATTTGTTCCCACAAGTGTCCTATCCCCGTGCGTTAAATAGTTTGCATTTCTGTCCAGCGCAATTAAATATTGTGACTGGACATTATAGACATTGCCAAATCTATTAAAAAAGTCCACTGTGGGAATTGACGCACTGACTAACCCCATGTACTCATTTGTTTCCTCGTTTAGTATCGGATAGGCTATGAATATTCTGTAGACTCCATCTAAAGAATAAAGACCAGTGGAAAATACATACTCGTGGGTTGTTTTTGCCTCCCCAACATATTCCCGATGAGAAATATTGGTTCCTACAAAGGTCATCTGTTTTTTTTGCTCCTCTTCTGTTAAAGCATTAGCCCGTATTATTCCACTCTTGTCAACGACAAACATTCCATCTGTTTTTCCTACAAGTTGCTTCGTTTCATCATACATTCGCTGTACTAGGAGTTCGCTTTTATTCCATGCCCTAGTATCTTCCTCCTCTTGTATGTAGGGAGAGACAGCAATAACTTTTAATTTTGTTAATATAGAATCCAAGTCTGATCTTATATTTTGTGAAATCGCCTTATTGGCATCCAATAACTGCTGCCTTTCTTGTTCAAACAATCGTTCTTTGATGTGGTTTTCTGCTGTATCTTGAAATAGAAAGTACAACCCATAAGAGAGTGCTATTATGGATATTACCACTACAATTCCTATCTTTGGAAGATTTCTTTGGAATCCAAAGCCAGGCTTGTTGAGCACCATATGATCATATACACCCCTATGAGATGGTGTTAAAACTATGGCTGAAGTATTTATATATGTAAGTCAACTTTTGATATTTTTATAATAAAACTTTCAATTATTACATATTGCTCGGTGCAGGGCGTCAATTAGTTGATTCACAGGTTTTATACGCCTAGCTTTTGGACACATATGACGGGATTACTGGATCAGGCAAAATACACTTTAGAATGCTGCTGATGGAATAATTTTCCATTTAAAGAATTCGACGCTTGGATTTGTCGTAACATGGAAGGAAGACACAATAACACCCCAAAGTGTTTTAATATACAAAGCAACTAATCAAATAATAATGCTCTTGAGGGCGGGCAGATAAGCTTGATTCGGTTGCTGCTGCTATTATTTTCAATACCACCAATATGCTATGGTATAACTTTTTCTGTAGAGGGTAACGAGACAATAGCAAGTGAAGCAAGTGTTTCAAATGATACCATTCATATGCAGGATTCTGTAGAAAATTCCACTCAATTAAACGCTACTGGAAGTATAAACATTAATGATACTGAGAAGATCGAAAATATGACAGAGACAGATCAAGTGGGAGGTATCTCTAGTATACCATCTCTGCCGCAATCACCGCCACCACCAGCCCCGCCGCCGTGTACGGTATGTTAGTTTTCGTTTATTGATAACTGATCACTGAAGTCTCTCTATCGTATCATGATAGGTTTTCTTAGATTATGCACTAACGGGCGTACCCGGGTCCGGCCACAGGACAGGTAGCTGTTGCTTCATATAGCAGTCCTTTAAGCATACAAACATGCGAGTATTTTTTTCTCTTTCTTTGTTAATTTTTTCTCTCTTAATTCAAAAAATACCATCTTCTAGTTGGCATTGATCTTCTTACATATTTCTAGTCAACCTGAGGTCTAGTTTAGTTGGACCTGATTCAACTATTCATGAAATAACACCCATTGATTTGGATCTAGTTGTTGATGAACTTGGATATCTATGAGATAAATAGCGGTTTGTCGATATCTCAATTGTCTGACTTGGATAGCGATGAAGTTCCTGAAGAGATAAATATTCACAAGAAAATTTGGGGCAAAAATGCCGACGAGGTTGTATATGGTGGAAAAGAAGGACTAGGAGGAAGTAAGGAAAAAGACAAAGCTGACAAGGATGATAAGTGTCTTTTCTGTGACTCTCGAATTGATGAATTTGGGTACTGTGCATGTGGAGGTGCATTAGGGTAAACCGCATAAGAATAAGGCCTTTGTATCATGGAGAGAGTCTAAAGGGAAACATCTAATCGATCATAGAATTGTTGGAAGCAGAGTTTTAAATAAATAACAGAGA
>JALZGI010000514.1 GCA_030861105.1 Thermoproteota archaeon | reverse complement strand
ACCTGCGTGTAAGGCAGGTATCCTAACCAGTCTAGACAATCCCTCCAAGAAAGCTCGCCGCAACAGTTTAAGCTGCTGGCTATAAATAAGTTGTTTACAGCATTAGCAAAATGCCGATTCACTGTCCTATTACAGTAAGCCAGACATAAAGAGTAAGAAGAATGAGAGACGATCCCAAAACAAAAGTAGAGTGTTGCTCGAGTATTTTCACATCTGGGTTCTACAAGGTGCTCTTGAATAGGCTCAAACTTTTATTAACCTCCGGAGTTAGCAGCTCACAACAACAATGTCCTTTGGCGTTGACGCACTCGGTGCATTGACCGAAAAACTTAGACAGTTGGTTAATGATACGCAGGAAAAGTACGAGTCATTTATTGAAGATACACAGCTCTTCAAACAAGGAAAAATCAACGAAAAAGAGTTTTTTACGAAAATAGGTGATTACTTGGTTACATTTTCAGCCTTAAACTTTCTTGCAGTTAGAGTCATATTGGAATTGAAATCTGCAACCGAAAAGGGAACTTCACTAAAAAATACGACCGGAGGAACCGTTCCCATGAGTCCTCCTTCTCAGGCTGGCTTTGGTGTAGGCGGATTCGTAGGAACCGGAGGAACAGTAGGGTCGGGGTCTACACTCACAGAACACATGCCTTCTCAACCAACTCGGGCTGAGGCACCCATTCTTAGGCCAGCAAGTATCGATGTAAAGTTGGCTGAGGGAGCAGACTCGCAACCAAAGAAACAAGAAACAAAGAATTGTATCGTTTGCGGTTCTACGATACCAAGCCGAGCAAAATTTTGTAGCAAATGCGGTAATTCACAATAATTAAAAGGAGTACAGAGCAATGTTTCTACATGAGAGTATTCAACGGAAAAGTCGCCACTGAGGATTATTTGTCGACACACTCTCTTACATTTTCAACTCCAGAAATGACTCTAAGGAAATTCGCATTGTGGTTGGGTGAGGAAATTGACAGTCCTTTCAATAAGGGACAACAAATTCCCAGATTCGTTGCGTACCTGCGAGACAAAGGTGTGGAAGCTAGTTCAGCAGACTATACCCCTGATATCAGCGATTCCTTTCAGCCTAGTGGTGCCGTGACAGATATGTTCCGGGCTTTCTCAAGCAAGAAGGTCGATAATAGGCTGCAGCCAAATGTCCCAGAGAAAAAGCTTCCGGAGATGACGACTTCGTCACTTGATATGAAAAAAGGGCAGTTCTGCACCCATTGCGGCTCGAGGCTGAGATCTTCCTCGAAATTCTGCCACAAGTGCGGAGCACGAAGGGCATAAGCACTTTTCCAAGATCGTTGGGCTACCTAATCATGGATTTTCTATGGAGAATATAGCAGAATTGCAGGGGGCTCTTATCATCCTCTTTTCTCTTTTGAAAGCATATAGCACTCATTGCAAATGGACTGCGAAAAAATGAAGTTCAAAGAATAAAATTTCATTTTTCCACAACTTAGACATCTGCGCATTTTAGCAATTTTTGATGCGACATCAATTTAATCCTAGCACTGCGAATGCTGCTGAGCAACTTCAATTGCATCCATGAGATTCTAACATTTTAAAGGACTATAAAGAACTAATTAGAATAGAATCACTATTGACGGAGAACCCTGTCAGGCATATCGATACAATAAAAGAGATGGAAGCCCTCAAATACGAGTACCAGATAAGGTGCTCACATTATATGCTCGAATTCTCCTCTATAGAAAAATACATTAGATGTACTGTATGTCAGAAAAACTGGTACTTCAGCACGGACGAGACTAACGCCCGCAAGAATAAAGAGATATATTTGTCAGACAAGGGAAACTAGGCTACAAGTCCTTTTCGCTGTCACTCCCATTATCGATCAAATAAGCGAAGTCTTTATTAGAAGCAGAAAACGAATTTGTTTTTCCCAATTTTTGGCAACGAAATGATAGATATCCCTAGAAAAATATAATTTTCTTCTTCCCTTAACCTTTGACGCATAAGTCATTTAAAGAATAGATTCTGGGCAGTAGTCTTTAAATTATAGGTATGTAGTAAATGGTAGGTGATGTCCTCGTCTACGGGAACACAATACCGATGCGAGAAATGCGGAAACGATACCGTGTTCAGCTCTCTAGATCAGCTCGAAGAGCACAACCGAAAAAAGCATAAATAATCAGAGAAGCGTTGCCCCCTAAAATGATATCATTCCTCTGCCCACCGTCGCGGCGATCCGGCAGGATGGCCCTATCAGAGATCTTTGGGCGAGCTACTAGGATAGAGACCAGCACTGTACGCATTCTTGTATGCTCTTCTTAGGTTGGCACAAGCCTGTCGTCTTCCAATTTACAATCTCTTTCAAGCATTTCGGAGAACTCTATCCTTTTTGCATTTCTAGTTTTTGGCTTTTGTGCTAATCTCTTTGCCGAGGGCCCGAGTCGCGGCCTATAGCAAGCTTTCGAATTATACATATTAGCATCCCCCGGATGTGCATGATCCCTGTATCGTCGTGTCTTTGTGGATCCGAATGGTATGCGTCGTGTAAAGACGGAGGCCAGAGATACAGAGATCAAATTCAAAACATATCTTAACCGTGTTGATAGTCCACGAGCGATTGTACCAATCGTTAGTAACGATTTTTGAGTTCTGCTCTTGATACCGGCCTTGCTACATATGTGGTCCACTAGCGCCACCCTCAATGGAAGGACGTAGTACTTCTTACCAATCAATGTTGACCAATTTGTCGTTTTCCCGGCCAAAAATACGTAATGGCCAATTAGTTCCTTTTCCCAAACAAGGGAAATTGTCAACTTGATGTAGGAGCCTTTGACTACCTTAATAATTGCGGCCCTCAATAAATACACAAATACGAAGCTTGCAAAATCAAGAGTATTCTTACGTACCATACTTGCGGTATACGACGATGAAATGTTAAGAGACATTTTCATCATTTTATGTATATTAACTCTAAATTGTAATGGTTTAATCCATATTAGTTAAATTGCCGTGACCATTTTGTGTATCATAAGACGAAACTTCCAGATTCCGGTATGCCCTGGATGTGTTATGATTATTTTCTTGACCTCAAAAACAGTCAATTAGAAGTACTTACGTTCCTGCGATGTGATGTCATGTAAAACGATTTAGGAAAAGTGTGAAGATTCACATTGGAAGATTTTTTTCATAATATTACCTATTGTTTCATCTGTTTAGAGTAAAATTGTCTTCTAGTTTTAAAGCGTTGGCTGTAACCGTCAGGTTTATCAATTGTATATGTGTCACACGTTCTCCGGCTAGTCTAAAATTAACTATCTGATGATATGGCCTGAATCGAACGGCAGAATAAACGGCATTGACTCCTGCTCACCTATTGGAGCCTGCACCATTGATTCTAAGTTGTCAGTATTGATTTTTGTTGCGGCCTCTGCTAATGATTTCTCCAATGGTTGTTGTGCTTCCAATGGTTGTTGTGCTTCCAATGGTTGTTCTACAGCGAGATCCTCTCCCTCCGAACCAGAGTATTGTTGGGCGTACGCCGGATTGGAATCGATGGCTGAACAGGGGACGGAAGAGATCGTAGCCATGAGCAAAAAAAATAAGACTGCATAGGGTACTCGATTTTTCATACTTGACTCTACTTTTGTTGTTTATTCATTTAAGAAATTTTCAAGACAGTTTCTGTTCCTAATTAAATAGCAAGCTTTACTTTCATTTACAGGCCAAATTTCATAGGCTCTTTTTCAAGTGCCTTCTTTAGAGGAGATTATTATCGTCAACAGAAAGAAAAAAGATGCCTCCATTCTCTAATGCGAAGAATCTCTCACGGACCTCACCAGCAGCTCCGTACCTCCTGAAAGCTTTATACTTTGGTTGTATGGACAATCTCTGCAAAGGAAAGGATATGTTTCAAATTGGCATGTTAAAAACCGCACGAATCCTTCCGGTGCTGCTATTTGAGCATCACACCTTTTCTTGTACTTTTCAGCGAATCAAGTACCGCAAAGCATTAAACATGCTGCTAAGGCTGGATTGTTGACCATAAAGATGGTTTATCTTTCGGTAATTTGTTAGATAGTCTGGTCTGATTGTGTCTAAATCGAATACTATACTATCAGTAGTGCCTGATCCTGTGAAAATCATGCCAAGCCTCCAATTCTCCCTCGCTGACCCGCGTCGACTCCACTACAAGCCTCTTTCATTTCAAATTTTCTCTAAACCGGTGAGATTTAGGATTATCCTGATGCGGGATTGTCTGCCCAATAGTTATGATAGAATCCCGAGGATGTTTTCTCTCGTCTCTTATCATATAACCCCAAGAATCAATGGAATTGTGAAACCATATATTCTCTAGATAACATATTGATGAGTCGTAATTACTCAAAGAAAAGGTGCGAAGTAGCCTTTATAAGTTGCTGGATGCTGTTTCGTTCATCTTCTGCAGGTGCTTAACTAGCTCCTTGAGAACCATGATTTTTTTACTAGGATCGTCTGCAAACTGAATAACTGCATCCAAGAATGCCGGAACTGGAGTAATATCTTGCTCACCTACTACTTCGATGCCTCTATTTGTCACTATGTAATTCTTAACGTTTGGACTCCTTTGAATTCCACTCAACAGGTAATTTTGATTAGCCGACATTGCAGAACTCGATGAGCTAAACTGTTTTTTTACTTCTTCGCCTACTTTTGATATCTTCTTATTTAGGTCCTCTACGGTTAGATCCAGTTCAAAGAGCTGTTCCATGATATACTCTATTCCAGCAGTCATTTAGTTGGAAATGCATCTATAAGGGATAATAACAATCTTTCCAGTTCTCGACCTCCAGATAACAATCGACGTGGCGGGTTAAGATTCGTGTTGCACCATTGGCACCAGCTACAGACTATAACATCGATATATAGATTCTAATTCAAATATATTTATTCTATTCACCTTTGGCTAGGAGAATAATGTAGGCCATTGATCGAACAAGACCAGTAACTTGCTAGTTCGTGCTTGTCTTGGCTGTGGCAGACTTAAAAGCTGCAAAAGATTCCATTTCATATCGAAGAGCATCTGAGTATAACTTTGACGAAAGTAAACTCTCCGTCGTGTTGCCTGTGATCAAGCTGTTCCTAAAATGGATATTACTTTGTAACTCTGACTGGAGGCTCTTTGCATATAATTCTGTTACATTCTCGAATTGTCTAGGAGTTTTCAGACTATTGGCTGTAGTAATGAGACCCTGAAATTTGGGGGTATATGAATTGGTAATTGAAACCATGGTTTCGTTACTATGCTCTCCTCTTTTCCATTTCTGCATTTCAATGTCAAAATTATGAGTTAAAAGTACCGCCTTTTTAACCAGATTTTGGAAAGATGTGGCGAACAACTGATTTTTGTCACTGCTTACTGTTTCTTGAGCATAACCTTCCATTATAGAACCGCAACCGGACAATGCCGCGCACAATATAAATACTGAAAGAACCGTTGCCACTAACGCGCTTTCCATGCCAACGGATCGTATCG
>JALZGI010000500.1 GCA_030861105.1 Thermoproteota archaeon | reverse complement strand
GTAATCACCTTTAGTGGGATGTTTATCCCTATAGCTCAATTCAATGACAGCGGAAACTCTTCTTCCTCAAGACCTTTATTTTTCTATACTTCGTCCAAGTATTTTAGAGATTACAAGGTCGTCTTTTGTAATATCCTATCCTCCTAACATAATCTAATCGGTGGTTTTTTTATGGCATTAAAATCAGTGATGTACAGATAAAAGTATAAGCCGACCACGTCCAACAGATGTTAGGTAAAATAGACCAGCATTATAAGGCAAAGATTTTTTCACATATGTGTGCTATAATAATTTGTGGCCGAATATAAGCAAACCAAGGAGGACAGAATACAACATGAGGTCAGAATACCAGTACCAGCCGCTGAATTTGAAAAAGAGGCAACAGTCATACTTGAAGGAGAGATAGTAATACCACATAAGAATACCAGTGGAATAGTTATCTTTGCTCATGGAAGTGGGAGCGGCCGCCATAGTCCAAGGAATCAGATGGTTGCCAAAGCCCTTAATAATGATGGTCTTGCTACTTTGCTTGTAGATCTACTTACAAAAGAAGAAGAGGAAACTGATATTAAGACACAGAAAATACAGTCTAGAATACCCGGGCTTGTCTTAAATAAGTTTAATATTGAATTGCTATCAAAACGACTCATAGCGATAGTGGATTGGATATCAATAAAAAATGAAAAAACTAAGGACTTAATGACTGGCTTGTTTGGAGCAAGCACAGGAACTGCTGCTGCATTAAATGCATCCGCAGAAAGGCCGGATATAGTTAATGCAATAGTATCACGCAGCGGTAGACCTGATTTAGCTAATCAGGACTCTTTTGTGAAAGTTAAAGTTCCCACTTTACTCATTGTTGGCGGCAGCGACGACAAGAAAGTCATTGAGATAAATAACATAGCATTGGCAGACTTAAAGAATGTCGAGAAGAAAAAGGTTATTACAGTTCCAAATGCCACACATCTTTTCGAAGAGCCGGGAACATTAGAAGAAGTTGCACGTCTTGCAAGTGGATGGTTTAGATGTTACTTTCAGATTAAACAACATAGCATAAATTAGAAGTATTAAATTGATAATATTTTTGTTAATTCATTGACTTTAACTGTTAGAAAATTAAAAAAATGATTGGTGGCGGTCAGTTAAACTGGATGCCTGCCTCTACTGCTTTCGGTACAAAACTCAGTCCTGCTATTCCGAGTCCACCGACTACCAGCGCGCTCATTATTGCAAATACTTTTCTGAGTTTCATTTTGTATCTCTCTTACTTAATTGAGTCTAAGACCCGCTTCTGCTGCTTATGGTGCCAAACTGAGGCCAGCAACTCCAATTCCGCCAACAATGAATGCTACTACTATTGCGAGAACGTCACATTGTATCGCTAACTGACGAAGGGATTAATGCGCTTAGGTTTCTTCATGAGAGAAAATGATATAGAGTTATGATAACTTGATTCTGATAACATCTGGTAGTGTACTATCCACTTAAGTTCAAGCATAGATTATTAAAAATGTCATCTCCCCTTTTTCCCACTCTTAGTTTCAGCCCTTTTAACTACTATAACTATCACATCCTTTCTTGCCTCCAAAGACCAGTCTAACTTATCTCCAGCATTTAGTCCCCATTGCTTTACAATGAACATAGGAATAGTAGTACGCAGTGAAGCCTTGTTTGGAGAGTTCAACGCTAGGGTTGTTATTTCACCCATAGTAATGTGAATGACAATCTGTATTATAAAGTATACAATACAGCATGCATCATAGTATACCACAAGATTTAAAGCTAAGCGTATACCATATGGTAGGTATGAACAAAAATGGATTGAAACCAAAATACAGCCCCACATTAGGAGGAGAACCCGATAGATAGAATGTATTACAATATTATTCTTGCAAGGAATAGCATAACAATTCAAGGTTCTTCTAATGTTGGAATAATGTAAAGGAGAAGACAAATCGATGATGAGATTATTTGGCCGTTGGAAAAAGGATACTGGAACACTTATCACTCAAAACAATAGACCAATTATTATTAAAAAAACTAAACACAATCTATTTGACGATATTGTTGGTTTTGAAGATGTAAAGACACTATTTGAAATGGCCATAAAAGCAGAAAGACCTGTACATCTGCTGCTATGTGGCCCTCCATGATCTGGAAAATCATTGTTCATGAGCTCGCTTACCAGACTTGAGAGGTCTTACTATGAAGTTGGAAGTTGTTCTACAAAGTCAGGAATATTTGATTATCTATTTGAGTACAGACCTCGTTATTTTATTATTGACGAGCTTGAAAAGATGAACAGAAAAGACCAGACAAGTCTTTTGAATCTAATGGCATCAGGTATATTATCAGAGCTAAAGCATAACCAGCAGAGATCAACCCAGCTAAAGACATGGGTATTTGCTTCATGTAATAGTACAGATAAACTGCTACCACCATTACTTACAAGGTTTAGAGATATTCATTTCAAACAATATAAAGAAGAATTTGTCGAAATAGTGGTTAATGTATTGGATAGAGAAGAAGGTGTTGATAGAGATGTTGCTCTTCTCATAGCTGATGGTGTCTATAATAGATTGAAAAGTACAAACATTAGAGAGTGCGTCAGAATAGCTAGGCTAGCAAGAAATGATTCTGTACAGGTTAATAGAATAACAGATACATTTGCAAAGTATGGAATGAACTAAACCCTTTGGGTTAGGGTTAGGGTTAACCTTGACCTCTCTAAATTTCGAGGCGTAATTAAGTATTGACTCCTTTTAGTTCTTGACAAGTTGTGGGACAGAACTTCCGTCTTCCAATCCTGCAGTTGTCGATATGGTACTATCAACTATGCATTTTTGAAGATTATAGAGTATTTTCTCAGCCATTTCTAGTACTCTTTCACTGACAAACTGTCCACTTCCTTGGAGATATAGTGGACATCTTGATTCTTGAAATGAGTTGTATCCTATTATTGTAGTAGTAGTGAAACGTGTTAATTCCATCCTGTCAACAATAAAGTATCTATCTGGGTCATTTCTTAAAGCTAGGAGTACGGAGAAGAATGCATTTTGCAAAAGTTTTCTATTATCTATTAATACCTTTCCAACCTCGCTTCTGACAACGGATTCGATTTCTTGATAGTCTTGCCCATCTTTGAACTGTTCAACATAATTTTGTAGCTTTTGTGATTGAGAACAAGCTTCCTTTAGTTCTTCATATTTTACGTTGATAGTCTTTTTTT
>JALZGI010000460.1 GCA_030861105.1 Thermoproteota archaeon | reverse complement strand
GTGTGAACTCTTATCATTATAGCCGTTATGCTTTTTATTACTGAGATGTTATACGAGGAGAGGATGAGGGGAGATCAGTACAGAAGGAAGTACTAGAGACAGGACAGGCAGCAAGACTCAAGTTAAGACTGAGACTATTACCTTTAGGTTACCCACAAATTTGATAGAGGAACTAAGAAATGATTCAGAGCTAGAGGGTGTGAGTTTGAATTCTTTTGTTACTAGAATATTTTCAAATCATATACAATGGGAAAGATACGAAAGGAAGGTCGGCCTGTTACCTATGACCAAACCCTTCTTAAAAGAAGTTCTGAATCAGATGACCGAAGAACAGGTTACAAGTCTGGCCCATAAAATTGAGAAAGATAGCTTCAAAAATATATTAAGATTCATGAGTGAAAATATCGAACTGGAAGATTTTCTCAGGTTCTTGCGAACTTGGTTAACTGCATCATGGATGCAACATAACATTGAAATCAAAGACGGCTCATATTATCGTTTCAATATACAACATGACCTAGGGATAAAATGGTCGTTGTATGTCAAGACTTTGGTTTCAGAATTATGTCATGACGTACTCAATATTACAGTTGATGTTAACATTGACGAGAACCTGATATCATTGACATTTAGAGAATACCCCTAATGATGATGATGCATTACCTGTATCCTGTCGCATAAAGAGTCTAGTTTTACCAGATCTTTAACTCTATTTCTAATAGTTACCTCGGTCACGCCGGAAGCTGCAGCGATACTAGTCTGGCTTATGTCTTCACCGACCAACTGACAGGTAAGATAGAGCACGGCTCCAGCAAGCCCCATAGGTACTTTTCCCGGACTCATTTCTTTCTTGACCACTTCACTCATAATACTCATTGCTCGCTTTTTCGTTCTTTCATTTATACCTAGTTTGCTTGCAACTTTAACAATACATTTCATAGGGTCTACCAATGGAATTTTTATATCAAGTTCAAACACAAGAACTGTATAATTTCTAGAAATGTCTTTATAAGTTAAATTACTGGCAGCGGCTATGTCTTTAAGTGTAATAGAAGTTCCCATTTCTCTACATACTGCATATACAGATGCAGCAAGCATTCCGTCAATTGTTCTGCCACGTACTAATTGTTTTTCATGGATCTTTCTAAATATGTAAGCAGTCTTCTCTACTATAGAATCTGACAAACTAAGTTTATCCTTTAAGGTGTCAAGTTTTTGAAATGCTCGCCTAAGATTTCTATCCGACGATTTATGTACATTTATCCAAGCATTCCATTTCCTTAATTTCTCTATTTGGGGAATAACGGACGCGTCTAATTCTTTTCCTCCGGCATCTATGTTTGCTTTGCCTATCACAGTACAAAGCCCCCTGTCGTGAAAAGCCAATGAGGCTGGCGCCCCTATTCTAGATCTATTATTTGTTTCTTCAACCGAAAAGGCACGTCGTTCCTCGTGAACATAATCTTCGCTCCTATCTAAAATGACGATACCACAATCACCGCAGATAACCTCACCAGATTCAGGATCGGTAACTATACTTGGAGGCGAATTATTGCACGCGGAACACCTAAGTGACTCTGTCATTCTTTTAATTATTCAGCTATAATAATGATAGCTAGTAGAATAGTTAAGGAGAAGGTTTGCTCAGTATTGCAGTGTATCACTTTCACTGTTTACGTGGACATCACACGTTCTTTTTTCATCAAAACTCTACTATCTTACTCAACTGCCCCTTCAATAGCGCAACTTAAAACTTGAAACCATATGGCCAGTAATTGTGCTTCATTATAAGTTGATTAAGTATGTAAACAATCGCTTTAAGTGATTTTAGTTAAACAATAATCAATCTATCCAGAGCTTCTAAAAACAATTGTAATTTTTCCAAGGATCCAGAATAAACTATTCTGATTGCTGAATGCTTAATAACTCAATAGGGCCAAATATCGATTCAGGGCAAGCGTATGTTGGGGATAAAAAAGGAAGGACAGGTAGAAAAAGAGAAGCGAGCTCGTCAATTCTATACGTTGCTGCAGCTATTAATGAACGAATTATTTGAATTCGCTTCTAAGGATGGGCACGTTAAGATGCCTTATAATGTATCTTTCGGATTGATTTATGACAAGAGGGATAACCTACTACTTTCGGGGATAGATCAAAAGACTGGTAAGAAGGTATATCTTTACAATCTAAGGATAATTGCAAATACTTTCGAAGAAAGAAGAACCCAGATGATGGCAGACAAGAGTCCTAATTCTCTATTTAACTGGATCTATGAAATATGCTCTCTTTATATCAATCCATTCGTTTATGAGCACGTAGTAAATAACCAGCACAGAGGAAAAGCAGCTGCTGATAGAACTACAGCGCGTATTGTAAGAGGATTTATGAATAAACTCCTAAACGACCCCGATCTAAAATATGTTTTGGATAGTGTTAAAGATGGAAGTAAAACCAACAACGGTACTAACAAGCATGGAGAGTCCGAGATATAATAAAAATGCTCTAATTATTGTTAGAATTGAAAACCCTGCTTTTTCTCCGTCATGCCAAGTCTGCGCCCAAAAGTCCGAATTTGTCAGACCATGATAGACCCCTGGATGAGCATGCACGACATGATGCCTTACAAGCAGGAAAGCTACTCAGAAACAAGGAATTAGTTCCTGACTATATTGTGAGCTCTACAGCGCTTAGAGCCAGATCAACCACAGATCTTGTGGCAGAGAGCTGTGGATATGTGGGAGAGGTAGCACTTGAACAGGCGTTGTATCAGGCCAAACCCAAAGACTACATAAGGTTATTAGAGCAACTTCCAGATAGATACCAACGAGTAATGGTAGTGGGACATAATCCCACCATCGAAGATACAATAGAAATGCTAATTGGTCCCTCAGATATAGTAATGCATCCTTGTACTTTAGCCCATCTAGACTTACCGATTAGAAAATGGTCCGACCTAGGGCAGGAAAGTAATTTTAGAGCAAAATTGGTTGACGTGCTCAACCCATAAGAATTATCTACACCCAAAAATCATTATGACAAAGTGTATATCGCATAATATCTAAGTTGAGCTTAAAGGTCAAGAGGTAAAAGTAACCTTCTCGTACAATAATACTGCATGGTAAGAACTTTTTGCATTAGTTCAGTTCAGCAAGATGCGCAATTAGAAACCGACCTGATTCTGAATAGGGAATCGTTATGGAGCTAACTCCTGGGTAAGCAACAAGCTCCCGAATATCTTTTTAAATTATTCTAACCCCAAATAATATGTGTCGTCGTCAAGAGGACTAAGCGAGCAACAACAAAAACAAAAACAAAAACAACAAAACACCAGAATAGTCTCATTTTTACCAAGCGGTACTGAAATCATTTACGCCATTGGTGCTGGCAATCAAATTACAGGAGTAACGCATGAATGCAAATATCCTGATGATGCCAAGAGCAAACCCATGGTTATAAATTCTTCATTCGACCCCAAAAAGATGAACAGTAGAGAGATTGACAATAAAATAGTTGAATTGATGAAAACAGGAGGGAATATATACGTAGTAAATGACCAAAAGCTAAAAGAAGCAAGACCAGACCTTATCATAGCTCAAGGTGTTTGTGAGGTGTGTGCGCCGTTTACCAGAGAAATAGATCGTGCCGCGTCTGTTTTAGGCTATAAACCAGACCTACTAGTTCTCGATCCCCATGATCTTGAAGATATATTGATAAGCATAATGGATATAGCAGAAAAGGTCGGGAGAGTAAGCGAGGGTCGCAAACTCGTAGCA
>JALZGI010000429.1 GCA_030861105.1 Thermoproteota archaeon | reverse complement strand
GTAATTATAGTCTCTGTTTATACATTATTATATAGACCGAATGAAGTTGATTGGAGCTAACCCTTCAGCACTGCAGTATAAGGAAATTGCAGATAAAATGGAAAGCGAATCTGCACAAGAGATTCTGAAATGGGCATTAGATGCTTATTCACCGAGAATTGCTTTAGCGTCCAGCTTTGGTGCCGAAGATATTGTCCTTATTGATATGATGACAAGAATTGATAGAGAAAAAACGAAAGTTTTTACCTTAGATACAGGTCGGCTCAACCAAGAGACTTATGTCGTAATAGATGACATCCGTAAAAAATACAATATTCAGATAGAGGTATATTTTCCTGCTCAGGAGGAAGTCGAAGAAATGGTACGGGTAAAGGGAATGAATTTAATGTACGAAAGTATTGAAAACAGAAAACTCTGTTGTGAAATAAGGAAGGTACATACTCTTAATAGGGCATTAGGCAAACTTGATGCTTGGATTACTGGTCTTAGGAGAGAACAGACAATAACAAGAGCCAGTATCAAAAAGATTGAAATAGATTCTTCACATGAAAATATTGTCAAACTAAACCCCTTAGCGGACTGGACCAATCAAATGGTCTGGGACTATATTCATAAAAATAATATCCCATATAATAAGTTACATGACATGGGTTACCCTAGTATAGGTTGTGAACCGTGTACTAGGGCAATTCAACTTGGTGAGGATCCTAGAGCGGGGAGGTGGTGGTGGGAAAGTGATACTGGTCATAAGGAATGTGGATTGCATTGGGACCCTACAAGACCATCCAAGAGTAGGTAGTGAAAAATATCATACAACAAGCGACGATCGTAAGCTCTACAAATATACCAGGTTGTTATTACATTTTAAGGTGAGCTTATAGTTACAGGATCATGAAATGATGGACTACAAAAATGTTATAACTGAGTCGAACTCACAGGTCTCATCACGTGTAATATTTCAGAATTTAAAGCGAGATATGCAAACAATCCCCTGAGACTATTCGAGTAATAATTAGTGAACACTTTAGGGAGGGCTGAAGAACATCAAAATGCGCAACTGGTATAGTTGCGATTTAGATTCCTATCGATATTTTCTTTAATACTTGATCTTATTGGTCACAGGATACCTGAGCATAAACAGAATGAACTGTCAAAAATACGACTAACGAAAGAGTGCCGGTAGACACAACAACTAGTCGTAGTTCGTTTGAGCTCGTATTTACTGATAAACCACTTTGTTACTTTTGTTGTTTCTCCTTACATCTGGATAAAAAATGTTATAATGCCATATTTAGGGTCCTTTGTTTGCATTGTTTCATTTCTTTTTATTTTCAAAATTCTCTTGAGTCATGAAATGAAAGCTAATGAAATCCGGCCAACAGGAAATAAGGGTTATAAAATCAGGAGCACTAGCACAACAGACCCACCGAACCTGAGAGAGGCTTAAGTAGCTGAGCCCATTTACTCGCAAGGTTCAAATCCCTCCGATTACATGCTTTGGATTACTTTAGGGAGCAATCACAACATTGACAGTAGTACTAGCAAGCTTCTTACATAAAAAAGATAGAGAATAAAATTATATGCTTCATAGGGTTGACCTTTCTTATAGTTTTGAGTATCTGATTTTACGGCTAAGTTGATAGTAAAAACAAGAATATTAACCCAGAGTCTTGTAATCTTTCTTTTAAGTATTCTATCATTAGGAATAATAGGTTCATCTTCACATGCATATGCTCAGCAGCAATCTCTTCAACATTTTCCGTCAAGTATAATTGCGGCTTCAAGTACTGAGACTACTCCTCACGCATTAAAACTCAAAGCTACCCAACAAGAAGAAGCTGGAGCTGAAGAATAATAATGTCGCTGGTGCTTGAGATAATCCAGCTGCTTGCGATTTTGGGACTAATAATCTTTACCTCAATTTCTTCTAATCTATTGACAAATCATAACCTTATTTCATATGCACAGATTAATACATCAACTACATCGAGTCCAGTAGTAGTACTACCGCCATCTTTGGGAATAAAAGTTGCTTCGCCTATTAACGACGAGCATGTTTATCTCGGAAAGAATAACCTAAAGATTATGGGCACCTCTACAGACAGTATAAATTCAAACTGCCACGTTTCCGTAATACTGAATAATGTAAAGCCTTACCAAAATGTTCTGCCAACTGGTCCAGGGGGTAAAGGCGACTATTCGATATGGAGTTTTTTGCTTACCACAGACTATAATTCTACGGTTAAAGAGGGACCTAATAAATTAACAGCTAAACTATCCTGTTCAAACCCTAATGGAGCTGCTTCTGATTTAACAACATCTTATACTGTATTCTTCAGGGGAGTGAGCTCTGAAGCTCTGCCAACTAATACTACTATTTCATCCTCACCTGCAGACCGACAACAGCTGCCATTAGTAACAACATCCTCAATTCCTGCAGCAAAAGATGCAAACCCCACAGCTATCAGCGCTCTTGCATCATCGGTCAATAACGGCAGAAATAATGATAATTCAACAGCTAATATCGCTACTCCAGTTCCTGCTTCTGTTGATACGCCCCTCATTCCTCAACCATTGTCCATAAAAATAACATCTCATAATCAAAATCAAACAGTTCCTGCTAACAGACCACTTACAATATCTGGAGTTTCTTCGGATAACGTCAATTCAAATTGTACCGTTTATGCTGATTGGAATGATCAGAAGCCACTACAGCAGACGACTCCAACAGGACCTAATGGTATAAATGATTACTCAAACTGGACCTTTACTTATACTGGTAACTATCATCTTATGACCGAAGGAGCAAATGAACTGACTTCAAAATTAGATTGTGGCACTGGTCAAGTAAAATATTATACAGTAAACGTTACTGGAGTTTATGGTCAACAACCACAATTGGTTGGAGCAATGGCTGACAATAACAAGACAACATCGTCAAATGTTGATGGTCTTTCTGCTTTCCCACACCAATCAACAGCACTACCTTTCTCCTCTAATACTGATGATATAGAAGACAATAATTCTGACGACGAGGGCTCAGATGCTGATGATTCGAGTAATGAAAGAGTCTTTGAAGAATACATAGAAGACCTCTTTGAGGAAGATGACGAAACAGAATCCTCTGATGGAGAGATTGGTGATCTTTTTGAGGAAGATGACGAAACAGAATCCTCTGATGGAGAGATTGGTGATCTTTTTGAATGATATGAGTTTCCATACATATAATGGCAGCAACGTAAGGTAATACCATCTCAGCAGGGTTGAAGGCTAAGGCATACATACCTCAATTTACTCAGTATCTTTTATGCTGTTAGTTCTTCAACATATTCCGAAACACGTTCTTTTAGTTTTTCACTATTTGAACAGACTCTTACTCTTATATCATGGATTCTTTTAATTTTAAATATCTACATTTAGGGTATTTCCTCTGGCTTGGTTACTACATCTTCTTTGAATAGAGGTTCATGGCAGTAAAAGTAGGAATAGTATAGGAATAATGTCTTAATTGACACTACAGCACTCTTCTTTGTTTTCGCACCTGCAATCATCAGGCTCTCTCAAGCACATAGGACAGATGTGGGTGCCACAGCCTACACATGTATTATTATATCTATTACAAGCCCAATGAATACATCTGCTAGCCATAATATTAGCTCCTACTTGCTGCTATATTATATATGTAGTCTGATTTTATTTTTTAAGGCAGTTAATGCGTATAGCAAATTATACCAAAATAACTGCAAACAAGATCTTGCGTTGAGTGGGCCCCGCCAAGTATAGGATCCCCCTGTGGCGTGTTTCTGAAGAGCTATTCTAGAGGTCTTTGCTGCTTGATATGTTGCCGGTCTTTCCCCTTGTAGATACAGATCTTTAAATTCTGGTCTTAAAACAGGAGAGTTAGTTCCAGTCTCACAGATTAATTTTGAATCCTTGATAGTCAAAGGTATGTGGACTTTGATGTATTATCTATTAAGGCTTAGTGTGATATTAGAGCAAGCGCATTAAATCGATCGATAACTATGATTGCAGGTATCAACTCGGAGAATAATCCAAGTGAGACTTTTTGGAGTTGTGGAAGGAGGACTATCTAAAAGCGGTAGCAGATGGTTGTTGTATATTAACCGAACCTCTTGCCCCAGGGATTATACTGTCCATTATAAATCAAGTTTAAGTTGTTTGGAGCCAGGTTGTGCTGAACCCAATTTTGCTCAAGACATCAAATACAATATAATAGCGGAATAAGATAGCAACTATAATCAAAGGGTAATAGCAGTTTGCTTGTATGCATAACTCCTCATATTCATTCTTATTATCTTAACCAATTCTGTTGTGATAGTAAAAAAACTTGTATCCTTCTTTATTGTGTAAACTATGGTAATTACTATCTCTTAATAGATTGTAAATAAACGATTGTAAATGATAATGATACTGCATTTCATATTGGCTACTTTCGACACAAAGAAGTTTCACTAATAGCCTCATGACAACTCATCATATCGATGTAACATTTACTAATAGATTTCCTGACTTACATTCTCAATCCTAATAATAGTCCGATTTAAACCATTACCCTGTTGATAGAAGCCTGTGGGACAACCGATATTTCAATCCTATAATAGTTCGATTCAAACCGGATTGGGCGTAGTGGCTTTGATAGAACTATCTATGGAGATAAAAGAAATATAAAACACCAACAAAATGGAGACGGCTATAAGAGTTAAGACAACAAAGAGAAAAAGATATCAGAACTGAAATGGCTTAATGTTTCTGTCAGTGAGAAGAGCCAAACTAATTTTCTTCTCAAAATTAGCCGGATTGCTTTGGTGCTACTGCAAGCATTCTGGAGTGGAAGTAAATTTTGATAGTCTAGTAGTCCTGATATCCGCTAAGTTTAACAAACTTAATTATTCATCTCTCTAATGTGGTTTCATAGTGCTTCTTAATTCCTGATGAAGTAGCATCAGAGATTAGAATTACATCATACCCCAGGTTGAACCCGTCTCTAAGGGATGTCTCTACACAAATTGATGTATTTATCCCACAGAATATTAGGGTGTTTATTCCAACACTTTGCAGCCAAACCCTTAGCTCTGTATCTTGAAAGGCTGAGTCTCTCCTTTTTATGATTATGTGGTCGTTTTCATTTGGTTTGATCTCGTCGATTATATCTGCATCCCATGTTCCCCTTACACATATCGGGATCCTTAATCTTTCCTCCTGGCTTGCGCGAGGTTGTTATTCTTTAAATCGTCTAAATCTCAGACTAACAATAGATACAAAGATGGCGTCCGCAGGGTAGTGGTGTTCAGGTTTTTGTAATCTTATGCGTAGAAAAATTGCTTCCTAGGGCGATGCAGTCCTTTAACTCCACCTTAACATCTGAGTTTTCTCCCTCCAATGACTTTTTAATTATTCTATCATGAAGGCTATGGCATATAATGTCTTGATTCTTCAGTGCGATTTTATGAAGAATACAGTTTTTGCTTGTAATATAAAAACTACCGTCTTCATCCTTTCTAAGTGAAGAAATAAATCCCATTTCATCTGATATTAAATTTAATATTCTCAATTTTTCTTCTAAACTATTAAAGCCATTTTTTTGAATTTTATACTTTATGTCTTCAGCTATCTCATCCGCTATCGACTCAACAATTTTACGCA
>JALZGI010000419.1 GCA_030861105.1 Thermoproteota archaeon | reverse complement strand
ACGTACATAACTCCGAAGTGAATTCTGGAGTTATTAATTGGAATACGTTTAGGGTAGTCTTAATATGCCAAGACCATACAAGTATCTAATTATTGCCCTTAAATTCGATAGAATTGAGCTATGTGTGAGTGGTGGGCTCTATTAACATAGATGTAATCACGCCTTCTGTAAGTCCAGGAGGTCTCTATAGGGTTGCCATAGAGGAAGCAAAATTCCTTCGTAGGATTGGACATGATGTCAGGTTGATTTCATTAATTAGACCGGTCAACCCTTGGGACGAGCTATTGCAGGGAATTTCAGTTGAGTACCTTGCAGACTTTAGAGGTCCAACTCCTTTTATTTCTGAAATGCTAAATAGGAATCTTTTCCTCCTTAAGAAAATAACAAGTGATGCAGACATTTTCATCTGCCACAACCTGCCGTCTTGCTACTCCCTAATGAGAAGTATTAAAATCTCAAATCGCAGCAGCAGGATAATTGCATACATACATGATCCGATTGAATTTACAATCACAGGAAATATTTTTCAGGTGCTCTTTAGGTCTATCTCATTAAAGAAAATGTTTGCCATGCGCTGGTTGCGATTCATAGATGTTATTATAGTAAACTCAAGGCGGTCACAGAAGAAGCTAGCAAAAGAGCTCGGGTTGAATAGTAGAGTGCTATACCCTGCGCTTGCACCCTTTTCCAATAAGGTGACGACATCACATAGAGAGAAGTTCTTTCTGAGCGTTGGAAGAATTGGACTTCATCCCACTTACAAAATACTGTTGCATATTCTAAAAAGGGTTCCAGAAATGGAGTTGGTTATAGCTGGATCATGGTCACATACTGCAAAGAGGATAGTGGAAATGTTTTCTTCTGATTCAAACATAAATCGTAGGGTAAAACTAATAGTTAACCCAACAGACGAAGAGTTGGCAAGACTCTATAGGAGCGCCAGAGCTTTTCTCTATCCTGGAACTGAGAACTTTAATATGAGTGCCCTTGAGGCCGCATCTCACGGATGTCCTATACTCGTGTCTAAAGAGAGTGGAATTTGCGAAATAATTGGTGAATCAGTAGTTATGCCAGCCCAGAATGATCTCGAGTCATTTGTCAAACTAGTTCTTGAACTCTTGAAGGATGAGCGACACGCAATAACCGAGGGACTAAGGATTCGAGACATTCTAAATAGTTATGGATCGTCCTATCATATGGAGAATCTTAGAGAGATGATTGAAAAATTACCCGGCCAGCCTTCACGAAACTAAAAAGTTCAAGAATTAGAGCCTCTATTCTGCGATATTCTCTCTTTCATATGACGACTCAGGTTAAATGCTAATCCTTTGAACCCATTTGTTAATTTCACATTGGCTGATAATATGAGTACAGCATAAGATGCTAGAGAAATGAAACTGCTGACTGCAACTAGCCATTCTAATCGTATTCCGGAATCATAGATCACAACCTTTGCATCTGTGTTAAGGGAATCTATATAGATGCCAGTTTTTAGAGAGTAAAATAGTGGAATTGGGTTTTCGGTTTTTGACAGACCATCTTTTGTGTATATTACTGCTCTCAGATTCGGATCGAATGGCTCTGCCAGAGAAATCATGAAAGGTTTAGTAATATTATTCAAGTTAATTTCATATTGTTGTGATGACCACCCTTTGTCTGAGATAGTTGTTCTTAGCTGCATTTGATTTAGGGAATCATTATTATTATCATCATTCTTATCAAATAGCTCGTGAAGGTGATTGCTGTTTGCAACTAGCCAAACTGAATCGATAATGTTCGTGACCTCGCTGCCTCCGCTACCGCTGGTATCGTCAGGTAGATGGGTATTCTGAAACTCATTTGTCTGCAATTTCCTCAGTTCTTGTAATGGAGTAACTTCCAACCTAGAGCCCCCCTCGTTGAGTCTGAAGGGCTCAGATAGACTGGGTTTGTCCATGGTAGCATTCACTACCTGCCTGTGATCATTGATCCCTAGAATGAACTTCCCATATCCTTTAATCCAGATTCTATAATCACCTTCTTTTCTTACATCGAACTGTTTCCAAACCGTACCATTTTCCAAGACTACGTCGTCACTATCGGATCGAATCGTATCTGCAATGGTTCTATCATTTATGTTCATGTCCGGTTCAGCCTCAAAAATGGGGATGAATAGACTACTACTCCGGTTGAACCAATCTTCAATTCGTCCCTTAATCTCTTCAAATTGGTTCTTTTCAATCAAAAGAATTGCATTTATTGCATTGAAGCCTCTTTCGTTGTTAAAAGTCATAGTATGGCTTCCTTGATTTATAGTATATTCGCCGAGTTCCTTCCATACGAGTTTCGAATCACTGGCCAAAGTATTCATTTCTATTAAGCTGTCTTCCAACGTTGCAGTGACTAAGCCCCCTTCAGGACTCTCTAAATATCGAACAAAGACTTTAAAGTTGTTGCTGCTGTTCACTTTGAATGGAACGCTAATGCTATTTTCTTGTACTTGATCTGAAACATCATATATTCCTACGCTATCAATCCACAAAAAGTTGGGCAGAGGCTGTTTTGTAAGATTTCCATGCCATATGCTCAATCCGATGCTCGCGACTTCCTCTGTTGATGGCCTATAACTAAAGCTAATATCCCTCCATTGATATGTTGAGCCATTCCTAAAATTCTGCACAACAGCTTCGTTAATTATAACGTCATTCTTATCATACTCTGTTATTCTCAACTGCACATCTTGTGCATTGAAATACTGCAAGCCAAGCTTAATTAAATAAACTCGATCACTAGATATGTCAATAGCAGGAGATTTAATAGTCTTCCATCCAGGAGTAGAACTATTCAAGACAACTCTCATGGCCTCGCCTTCGCCAGGCTGTCCAAGCATCGCTTGCTGTTCAAGCTCAAGCGATTGACTTTCTGGATGACTATTCTCCCATTGCAATATCTCATTTGCTGAATTAAAGTCGAATCTTGTCACTGTTTGCGCGTTCTCGAGACTGAACCTAGCTGCTGTGTATCTATCACCCCAAGTAAAAATAAAACCGTTATTGTAATCAAATTGCCAGGTGTTGATTCCAAATCTGTTGAGATTTGACGTTATTGAATTCATCCAGCCACCATTGATTGCTCCTGCTGACCAGTACTCTTCTGGAGAGTGGTGGTCACTTTTGGGATCTACGATGGTCATTGCACTCTCAGAGGATTCGGGGGGCAGCAAGCCGGATATTATCAATGAGTCCTCAAGAAAAGGCCCTAGTTGTATATTATTTAGATATTCGCTTTCTCCTGCAACTCTCGCTACCTCGGATAAGTCATCAGTACCCGCAGCTATCGTCTGACTCACAGAAAGCTGTGAATCGGCATTCAATTTGTACACCTCAAATCTGCCTGCTTCAAAAACGTTATTTTTGTACAGCATCGCCCTTAGATTCTGCACCCTCCCCTGCACCTCCTCAAGAGTCTGCATCCGTTCAAGAGCTTCCGGAGTGATGTTGTTGTTGTCATCAATGTCCACATAGTCTTCTCTAATCACTAGATACTGTACACCTAGGTATTCAAGTAAGGGAATCGCTGATGTGTCATTTTTATCTAGCAAATAATTAATATAATTGAGCTGAAAACGGGGAAGTTCTAGGTCCGGCAAAGATCCAGTTGATAGTTCTGGAACAGATGAGTACTGGAGCAGATTTCCACTTTCTGACGGATACCAAAAGATCTTGCCGTTTGCATTGCTATTAATTGCATATTGGTCATGCAAGTATTCTGAGACATCTGATAAATCATTCGGATAGGGCAGTATTGACTCTGTAAGATGACCATTTAGATTTCCAGTTAAGCCAACCCATCCCCATGAGAAAATCAAAGCTATCATCAGTAAAGTTATCGTCATATTTTTCTTCAGATTCTTCCTGTCTAATCTATAAAGAGACATACTTGCAAAGAAGCTCACGGCCACAAAGTATAGCCCCGAAAATTTGTAAGGATCACGCATCAACTCTCCTAAGGAGGTGCCAAGAAAAATCTTAGTGTAAACGTCATTATAGTGGGAGCCCGTCGCTAGTATAACTGAGAATATGAGTAATACGCTGAAAAATACTACGATATAGATGATGCTCTTTCCAATCGGTCGTCGTATAGAAAAAAAAAGAAAAATAAGCAATAAAGGCAGAAAGGCCAATAATCCTCCCCAAAGATCTATATTGTTATTTACCAAGACGGAATTTACGTATCTGCCAATTGTAATAGACTGATCTGGAGAGCTGTCTCCTCCCAATAGCCAAGCACCTGTGCCTTGAAGTACATTCTGTATCGTGGCACGACGGGATAATAGTTCAACATTTTCTTCGACTAAGCCATAACTGACATTTTCTGCCGATATTCCATTCGTAGTTATTAATGCTTGGATAGCTGGTACCAACCAAAAGACATTACAAGCAATAATAATTATCACAAGGACGCTAATCTTCTTGATTGTGCTCTTAGAAAGAATTAGAGATCTATGAAAAAATAGATTCACTATTAAATAAATTACCAACATCGGCAACAAATAGATAATCGGACTGTGTGGCTGACTCGCCACTACGGAAGTTGAAAATGCCATCAACATAAGCCGTTTTACATTGTTTCGTTCATTTGAACGCAGGTAACTGTCAATAAGTGCAATTAATAAATATGAAGCGGCAAGCGATATAACTAGCCAGTAGTGATGATGTATCTTGTCTATAGTCCATGGGTTATAGACAAAAACTAATGAACCGACAAAGCAAGAAGCAGACTGCCAGTAACCTTTTGTGTCTCCAAATTTGGATACCATTTGTTTATTAGCTAGATATACAAACGAGGCAGCCAAAAAGAGTGTCATCATGGTAAATACTTTTTCCGCACCAGTATCGCCAAATACCACCTTCAACGGATAAAGAATTAATAATAATAATAGTTTTGAAGCATGAACCGGAAGATTACTTAAATGATGAAAGATATGTTCATCGATAGTTAGAGCATAGATGTGATCACCATGTACTAGAATACCATCAGTTGTAAGAATATCTTTGAAGAAAATGATCGAGAGAACAAGCAATAGCGACAAAAAGAAAAAGTCTAACTTATGCGAATACAAGACGCAGAATTTACTTTGTACAGAGTAAATTTTGTCCTTTACAATATAGTAAGGATCAGTGGACTTTTTCATCTTTTATCTCAAATTTGGGTCTTATTGTCTTCCCCTATTCCAGCTATATACTGTGTTCCAAACAGCTTTAATTCAAAAGGCAGCTTAGTTTTTAGTGCATATCTATATTTCCAGAATGTAACCAGTGACATGTCTCTAAGGAACAAGTGTAATTTCCGAATACCTCCATTTTGACGAAGGAATTTGAGGTAGCATTTCGCAAATACAGACAAGGGAAAGAATACTGGAAATTGATCTGGCTGATTTCTTAATATAAATTCAAGTTTGATAAAAAATTCGTCAAGAGATTGTGAAACACGCGGCAAAATCATATAGGAGTACTCTCTGTCAAAATTATTCCTAAGAAAGAGGAACTCATCTAATGTTAGATAGCCTTTTTCGAATCCATGTATTGCAATAATAAGACTGTTGACTCGTCGACTAAGTACTTTACACTCGATGTCAAAGAGCTTTGCATTCTCGATAAATTGGACCAAATCCTTAAACTCAACGAATATCATGTTTCCCCAGCCTATATATGAGTGAATATCTATCTTCATTCCTCCTTCAGGAAAGATATCCATTTTCCCAACATCTCTTGTCTGGTCGTACATAATTTCACTAGTACCATATTTGGCAGAACTTGAAATAAGTTCCCGCAAGAGTTTTTGAAAGTCTGAAGGTGAAATGAGAACGTCTATGTCGTTGCCAATGAAGTAATAATCATCTATTGTTTTAATCAGAACATAAGTGCTAACACCGCTTCCGTCCATAATTCTGCGCATATAGTCTATGCTTCGTCGAAATGATTCAAGCCTACATTGATATTCCTTCCAAAGCGCCTGCTGTATTCTGTGATGGCTGCGTGTTGATGGATATTCTCTGAAAGTATAAAAAATTACCCTGTTCTGATTTGCCTTCTTGAGTATCTCATTTGAAACCCGTGTACTTTGGAAGAACTCTCCAATCACCTTGATTACTGTTTGTTGTAGATTATCGTTTGTGTTAATAACTGAGATGCCACGCATGTGTGCTAGATTTAGATACTCTTCTGTCTGCTTCTCATAAAAACAAAGAGAATAGGGTTCGGTATTTTTTTTTCTCTCGTATGCAATCTGTGGGCTAACTGTCAATACGAGTTGCATATCTGGTTTAGGGAAATGAAGATACAACCACTCACTAAACTTTGTAAGAATACCTAGGTATTTGAAGCTAAGATAGTGATCGTACGGATATCTATCGAGAAGAACAACAGATCTCCTTTTGAAAACTTTATAGTACAGATATTGCATTAATAGGTCGAACCATACCATGATAGGCCAAATAGTATAAGTGACGGATCTCTTTTTTTGATGCCGTATCTTATTTTGTGATTTCTCTATGGCCGTGTTGAACTCTAGCACTAATGCATCCCTCAGTTCGCGATCATTCTTGTTAGTATAGTCAATGCCAAGTGAATCTGCCATGGCCTCAAGCTTCTCTCTGCTGATATTTCCTTGGCTTTTCAACTGTTTAAGCTCTTTATTTTCCTTCCCAAGAAGCTTTAATAGAAATCTAAGAATGACATATTGATGTTCATGTTTGTATATTGCTTCAAAGCCCAACTCGGTGAAAAACTTGTGAATCTGCCATGCAAGTGTTGTCTTCCCAGTTCCATCGTTACCCATAAAGGCTATGATCATTATCTTGTACCCTGCTAAGAGACCGACAAGTAAAAGCATTTTACAAATATAAGAATTTCATCGGTTTAATGGCCAGCTTTTACAATTCTAATATTCAAGATTATCTCACGGCTCTGCCAGATATCTCGCTATCGCTTCTTTGTACATCCCATAAAACATTTCTTATTCCGGAATATGGCAATATATGCTGTAGATTGAGACTTCGTAAGGCGGCCATAGCGGAACCGGGTACCGATATAGGGTACTGTGTATGTTTGGAGAAGGAGATATGCTGTATCTTCGCCCATATCGTTTATTAATTATGATATAAGAATTCTTATGCAAAAGCGGATTTCAGGTTGCGTAGTTTGGCCCCCTTTCTCGCTCATAATAATTACAAGTGGAGGCCTCCGGGCGAGTTCAAGCTAGTCGATTAACCCAAACGTTGAGAGAAAACGTAGATGAGCAAATCTAGTTTATATGCATGTTGGTTAAGACCACATCTCTAATTTGACTGAGTTACAGAATCTTACAAACTGCAATTAAGTCTGGAGGCAATTTTTACTACAAATCCGAACGAGTCTATAAAATTATCAGTATAGTTACAAGGTTAAGAGGTGAGAGGCAATACAACACAAGCGAAAAATTATAGCCTAGTTTTTTATTGTGGGCATACAAAAGATGTAAAGGTCTCCTTATACTTTTATCTTGTTCTACGGGTTTACTAGATGTCACCCTAAAGAACCTTTCTAGTACGCTCCTCTGAAATCAGCTGAAGTGGGGGACGAATGCAATTATAATAGCGCATGTAGATGTGTGCCAAGGCTATCGTCGTTGTTAGCATTATTTCTAATAATGTCATGCATTTCACTTGCTCTAAGGTAGGTTCGATGCACCTGTTAGCGTTATGGCGTCTCAGACTTTGCAAGTCTTCTTTGTTCGCTTGCAGAACTCTTAAAATACGATAATTCTCTTCCGCCTTTTAACAAAGCATATTTGTATTGCTTCTATGATGTTTTCAGAGTTTCATTTTCTGTGAGTTTCATTCATAGTGCACATGCATGCTTGAATAATATGCGAGAGCCCGAATCCAAAACGGTATATGGTATGGTACTTTATCTAGTCGACAGGTTACATCATTCTTTTAAGTATCCTTGGCTGGTGAAATCTCTTAATCAGGAGCTATGGGCTTTAGACCAAATTTCTTCTGTCAAACGAATTGTTGGTATGGCTGCTGAAATTGGCACTAAGGGTGATTTATTTGTCTTTACGCTCTTAATGAAATCTTCTATTATTATACGATGAGGCATTTGGGATTCTATAGAGTATCGCTTCCTTAAAACTGAGTATCCAAAATTATAGGTTCTTCTTAACTCCCCGATGCATTCTGAAAGAGGAGCGAAATCGGATTGCTGCAAAGTAAAACTATCTGGAAAAAATTTGATGATTGCATCTGAAATCGATCCACTGATATATTGATGGAAAAAGTTTGATGAACTTAGCCACTTTAAATCAATAATTCCAATACTATGTTCAAACTTCACTATTGCGGATATCGACGTTGTAAAGTCCAATGTTGACTCGTAAATAGCAGTAGCATACAAAACTTCCTTTGGACTCCCCATCAAATAACAT
>JALZGI010000416.1 GCA_030861105.1 Thermoproteota archaeon | reverse complement strand
CAACGATCCCATCCACCGTGCGCTTCGAGCGCAAGGTCTAACAGATTGGTCATGTGATAAGATTGAATTGCTCATTATTAAATTGGGGAGTAAGTTTCTGCCTACTAAATATGGTAGTTCATACCGCCTAGGTTAGGAACTGCTATGCGTAGCGTAAGAATACAACAACATGTATAAATAAAATTAAGGAACAATATACACTTCTAATATACTTTTGATCCCTTGTATGCTTATTAGGCATCTTTATGTCCTATTACTCATGACTAATCCTTATTTGCAAGAATGTCTTTTTGAGTCAATGAAATTAATCAGAAGGAGAAAGCAGAATCTTCTAAATGAGAATTGTAGTGAAGCATAGATGAATAATAATAATGTAATGAGAAAATTAAGACTGCAGGTGCAAATTTCAGTTGATGGTTGTATCGCAGGACCCAACAATGAAATGGACTGGTTAGCTTGGGATGATAATTACATAAAATACCTAAACGAAATAACTGAATCAGTCGATACCATTATTATGGGACGAAAAATGGTCGATGGATTTATTCCATATTGGACAGAAGTTATGAACAAACCAAATGACCCATGGAATGCATTCGCTAAAAAAATGGTCGAAATTCCAAAAGTTGTATTCACTAAAACACTAGACAAATCGGGGTGGATAAATACAGACATTGCAACAGGAGACCTCAAAGATGAAATTACCAAGTTAAAGAACCTAGATGGTGGGGATATCATAGTATACGGTGGAGCCTCATTCGACTCCTCTTTGATTAAAGAAAAACTAATTGATGAATTTTATTTGTTTATTAATCCTATTGTAATCGGAAACGGGAAGACCATATTCAAAGACTTAAACGAAATCCAAAAACTTACATTGATCGAATCAAAGGTGTTTGACTGTGGTCTGGTTTTGCTCCACTATGAGGTAAATAAAAATTGAAAGTAAGATATATAAATAAATGAATGGAAAAATCAGTTAGTAATTTTTTTGTATATTAATTCTTTGGGTTAACTTTATCACGCTGCAGCCATTCTTCTTTCTGATGGACGAGTTCTTGTTTCTGGAACTGATGGTGAATGGAACAAGCCTCCATATAACAAAGACCAACGAAATATAGAGATCTTTGATCCTCCTTATCTATTTCATGGACAACGTCCAGAAATTGTGACAGTCCCATCAAATATTACATACAATACCCTATTTGATATCGAAACCCCTACTCCTGATGATATATCTTACGTAGCACTAATTCGTCCAAGTTCTGTCACACATTCTTTGAATACAGATCAACGGTATGTGGGTCTAGAGCTTGTATCAAGCTCTTTTAGTAAACTAAGAGTAAAATCACCTCCAGATGGCAATATTGCGCCACCGGGCTACTATATGTTATTTGTATTGGACCAAAAAGAAATTCCTTCGATAGCCAAGTTTGTTCACTTATCCTTTAATGGTTGAAGATCAGGTTAGGCCAGTGGTTTGTGAACCATATTTGACACAAATTTAGGTCCCCAAAACTTAGACAGCAAATATCGCATTGATAGCTATAAACATGTTATTATATTCCAAATTGCTTCACAGTTAGGAATACATAAGTACAACCTGCAGTTATTAGGTCTACTTTTCTGTCAAAAAATGGGTTGCTATTATTGTTCTTACCGTTAATGTAATTATTTTTTTCCTTGAAAGTATTAATAATAGATTTTTGTTGAATACGCATTTGTGACAAAAAATGCTATCACAATGTAACTAATAAATTGATATTCTAAGCCTTATTACTCCTTAATAATCCGATTATGATTCATTTGCTAGTTACAAAGGTTATCGATTTTATAATAACCATTAGCTTAAATCCCGGTCCTTAACACTAATGGAGGATAAAATGTATGGATTCCGGATCTATCGATCGAACACCAGCTGTGAAAATTGGTGATAGAATTAGGCTTATTCGTGCAGCCGATCCTTACATGGGAATAAAGTCAAAAGATATTGGAACGATTGTAGATTATTCTATTTCAAAGGTTCTTGATTTGGACGAATTAAGATTAGTAATGTGGATAAAATGGGAAAACGGTAAGGAAAGTGCAATAATTGATGGGATTGATTCATTTGAAATTCTTTAAGTTTAGAATAGCCATTGGTCCATAGTTACACAGAGAATAAAGGAAGTAGCACCAAGATAAAAGTTGTTAGCAATTATGAAGACTTTTAAGCAAAGCATGTATATTGCTAACATTCTTTGGAATTGGGGACAATGAAAGCAGAAGAATTCTCAAAAAGCATTCTAGCACTTGATCCTGCAATTAGATTTGCCGGCCTAATAGAAAGATCAGGACATTTATTTGCAGGAGGTATGAGAGAAGGGGCTGATACCCAATTAAAAGGTAAAAACTCAGATTTGAGTTTACTACAATCCGCTCATATTGTCTTTTTAAGAGAAAGGTTCTCAGAGGAACTAGGGCCTTTGAAATATGTTCTTTATGATTATGATAAGGCAAAGATGTTCAATATGCCTGTAAAAGAGTATATATTGGTATTTTCAGCAGAAAGTAATGTCAATGCAGAAGATTTAGTCAATAAGGTAACATTGTATATTGAATCAGTACAACAAAAGCTAGATTTACATCCACCTTTAAATATTGTAAATAAAGAGAAAAGAGAGACACTAAGGAATCTGTATGAGTCTGGTATTCCAGAAGAAATGATTGCAGACCAGCTTGACTTAGATATGAATACTGTCAGAGTTATAGTTGAAGAAATCTCGCCAAAGTAATTAAGATTATAGTGATTGCAGATCTATCATGAATTTGTTGTGAAATTTGTCTTTTGCAGTTCAATCCCACGAGTTCCGGTATATTAGAATATTTCTGGATGTGACAATATTCGTGGGAAGTTGCCTTGGAAAGGAATATTGTATTAGATATGTTTTTCCTGTATTGGGTTTTCTAAAGAATTTTTACTTTGCTTCAGTTAACCCACTGTTATATAACATACTAACAAATAGAAGACTGTTCTAGAATCATTAAAAAATATACCTTACAGGATGTAGGATATATGGCATCGCCTAGCAAAAATGAGGGGCCGACAATATTATGGAATATGCTCAAGGGTAAAAAGGTCAAAGCAAATGATGGAAAGGATGTTGGTGAAATCAAGGAAGTATCACAGAATTTTTTAAGAATAGAAAAGGGAACTATAAGTAAAGACAAGTTTTGGATACCGAAATATGTTGCAGACGCTTATGATGGCAAGAGATTATGGCTTTTAGTGGGAGAAGAACAATTACTTCAGCGATATCTGTACGGAGAAGAGCCCCCAGCTGAACAATATGCAAAAGATTATGAGACCTTCAAGACAAGTTCGCATGGACAAAAAGCTCCTCCAATTACTGATTATGACCAGAGTGTACGGATAATTGATGAGAGAACAACCAGTGGTACAGTCACAGAACAAGAAAGTACAGAAACTGGGTATAGGAATGTCAGGGATTTAGAATAGTCAATTATACCAACCATTATTTTAGCATTGCCAAATCGCGGACGCAACTAATTTATGCTGATGCTTTGTTTATTGCTCACGTGTAATGTTGTACTGCACAGTTATAAGCCCTAGCTCTGCTTTCTTGTATTAATATGAATCAATTAATACCTACTACTGTTTCTAAATTGAAAATGTAGATGTAACCTGTAAGGCGGATTAGCCATTGTTACCCTTAAATGTGATATTAATTACTGTATTGTATATTTATGTTAGAAGGAAGTTCCTATAGTGGCAATATTGACTGGAATGACGTATTAAAAAAGGAAGCAAGAGGAATTAACAATGAAGACTTAGGTGAAGTGCAAGAAGTCACTCTGGATTATGTTGTGGTAGAAAAAGGAGTAATAAAAAAAGAAAAATTCTACATTCCACGTGATCTCGCAGTTGGCTATAATGGTACAATTCTAATATTCAATATATCTGCGGATGAAGTAAGCAAAAAATACCAGAAGGATGCACCACCTGTGTTCTCAGCACCACAATTCATGGAAAAGAATCCCACAATTACCGATGACCTCACCATTATCCCAGTTATGGCTGAACGATTAAATATAACTAAAAATGCATCCTCACAAGAAACAAAAATAATCAAGGAGCCTATCACAGAAATAAGAACAGTCGAGATCCCGCTTACACATGATGAACTATATATTGAAACAAGGCCTCTAAATGAATACAGCAGAAAACAGATAGACCAATCATCAACTCATCCAGAAATCCCATCAAAAGAAGAAATTGCCAATCTTTTTCTAAGAGCTGAAGTTCCAGAGGTTTTAAGAAATTACCATTTAAAAGAGGAACTTGTAGTTAAGAAGAAAACATTGACAGAGGCTAGGAAAGGAGTTGAGCAATTAAAAAGTGAAAAAGTGGATGTTGCAGGTCTAACGCAGATACAGGAAACAAATTCACAATGAGTAAATGAATTGAAAAATGTTTAAGACTTCGTGTCTATTACTTTCAGATGAGTATTTTGATTGAATTTTGGATGATGGTTATCTTGCTCTTATGTCCTAACAACAAAATTAGATAAATAATTAACTATAGCTGTTATATCTGCTTTATAAAGTATCAAAACTAATGTAATAATATATGAGTACGTCAGATGAAGTCATTGACCATGACAAAACTACATCATCAAATAAACAGAATGAATCAGCGAAATATTTTATGAGGATCGAACCTCCAAAAATGATTAATTCTACTATAATAATAAGACCCCCATCTAAGGGCGGAATAGAGGAAGACAAAAAGGATTCATTATCAAAGAGGGTCAAAGGCGTGGAAGAGTCTATCAAGCATGGTCTTCATCTGGACAATAAAGATAAGGTACAGGACTAATCAAAAGAATTCAACGTATCTGCCTTTAAGACTACAAGCAGAGTACAAGCATTAAATTCTATATACACTTTATATCTACGTGTCTAGAAAAGAGGACAGTATTGACTGGAATGACGTATTAAAAAAGGAAGCAAGAGGAAAAAATGACGAAGATTTAGGTGAAGTACAGGAAGTTGGGGATACGTATGTCTTAGTGCAAAAGGGATTGATAAACAAAGCCAAATTCTACATACCGCAAAGTGAGATAGAGAGCTATGATGGAGAAGTTTTGCGATTTAGACTATCAGAAGATGATATACGGAGCAAATATTTGGGCGATATTCCTTCCTCAGTACCTACACCCAATGAAGATAATATTAATGATAATGATGAGGGACTTGAAGGCAAGCAAGAAGAGTCTGAGTCAACTCGTGTTCCAATAACTGAAGAAAGACTGAATATTTCAAAGAGAGAAGTTGCCTATAAAGAAGCTACTTTGATAAAAGAACCTATAACAGAGACAAAGACAGTTGAAGTACCAGTAATGCATGAAGAGCTAATAGTTGAAAGAAGGCCTCCTACTGATGCCACTACATCCCAGCGTGAGCTGAAACCCCCTGTTAATACCAGAGAGGAAATAAAGATTCCATTGAAAAGAGAAGAAATCGAAGTGAAGAAGGAGTTGTACGTCAAAGAAGAGGTCGTTCTTAAGAAAAAGCGTGTTGAAGAAAAAAAGACAATTACTGAAGAAGTTAGAAGTGAAAAAGTTAGTTGATGATAGATAAATAATAGTGCCCGGTTTAAATTACGTGGAGTTTTTTGTCTCCCCGTCATCGTGACTTGCAATTCATTACCACCGCCACAATAGGCCTTAATATAGTGTAGTAATAGATAAAATGTTTCTATTATTTAACAAAATGTTTCCTCTCTATTCATCAGTCGAATGGATATTGGAATGCAGACTGTCAATAAACAAGGACATCCCCCATAAAAAAATAAAAAACTATAATATTTAAAAGGCGTGATCACTGTAGTTGATAGATTGATTTGCTAACAAATGACATTCTGTCGCTTAGCCAGTTTGAGTCGATAGCACTAACTAAGAATGTATTCATTGTTTTCCTCTCATTAATATTGTTAGTAGTCACAGCTCAACCATATTCTATGGTAGTATATGCTGATGATGATGATGATGATGATGATGATGATGATGAGCCAAGTACCTTTCAGCTAGGCGACCTACGTACTTGTACTATACAAGAAAAAAATATTCAAGGACGGACTATTATAGGAACAATTTTTGCGGATATATGCAAAGGCACTGACCATAGCGAGACCATATTGGGTCTACAAGACAACGATATCTTATCTGGTCATGGAGGTGATGACATAGTAGAAGGCAATGAAGGAGACGACAAAATATTGGGAAATGCAGGTGATGATGTACTCCAGGGCAATATTGGCGACGACAAAATCGATGGTGGAGGACGGAATGACGTTCTGATAGGTGGAGATGGAGACGATATTCTCTCAGGAGAGGATGGAAATGATGTATTGTACGGAGTAATTGGCAATGATATAATGAGA
>JALZGI010000413.1 GCA_030861105.1 Thermoproteota archaeon | reverse complement strand
GTAATTGATTAACTATTCCTGCTTGTCTATCCCTTGCTTTCATTTGTTTCTGCAAGGACTGGAGATTTTGATTAATCTTGTTAATTTGAGTTTTTTGTTTTACGAGTAGGTTTGAAGTATCCACCAGGGTTTTCTGGATCTTGTTTACAGTTTTTGCCTTCGCCTTTAGTTTTTTTGGTTTTGCTTGGACTTCTAATTGAGGTGGTGATGGTTGTTCAATTGCAGAAGTTTCTAACTGTTCACTTTCTTCCTCCAATGGTTCTTCTGTTGCTGTTTCATCTCTTCCTTCTCCTTCCTCATCTGTTACGGGCGATACTGTTTCGCTTTCATACTCTGACACTCCTGGTGCTTCCTCCTCGCTAGATTGATTAATGCTCTCATTAACACTTTCTCCTTCTTCCGACATTAATTGAACAGATGTTTCGCATTAATATTAAAATTTTCCTTCCAAGGTATGTTGCCTCAAGTAAAATATAGTTAATGGATGATTCACATCATATGGTCAGGACCAGTTTCTGATTCTGACAGAATCCAACTGCACATCGATATCCGCAGGGGTCCTAGACTCAACAATTGTGTGCAGCATTATTCACTGGTTGGGTCTCCTGCGGGCCTTCCTTTTAAGCCCGTATACTATTATGGATTTGAGTTTCTGACAATCTCAGTCAAACATCCGCAGGAAGGTCCTACACTAAACTATAGTATAAGACATTGATTCTAGCCTTTGCTTAAAGACGCACCCTCTAGACTATCCTGAAAATCTTCGCCTGTCAGGTATTTGCTTAATAGATAGTTAACCGTATTATACTTTATGAACACGGATAATGATGGTTGGCATTTTCTTTTCGATAGGGTAAAGTGGATTGGACTTTATTTTGGTATTGGATTCATTCTAATTTCTATACTGCGCTTTCCCTACGATTTAGTTTCTATTATTATTCTTTTTATTTTGATTAACCTCTGGAGAGGTAGAAAACTAATGAAAAAATATGGGGGAATCAGTGGGATAAGAGATTTGCTTAGCACGCTTTCAGCAAATAACGATAGACCGCTTAAATTTTACTGTATGAGCTGTGGAAAGGAACATAGAGAACCTGCATGTCCTAATTGTGGTTCGAAGATGAAAAGAATAGGATAAAGGACAATATTTACAATTTGTTCTATCACTTCTTTGCCTTATTACCGGTTAGGCAGTAATCAAAGTATTATCGCTAATACAGAACCTATAATGATAATTGTTGCAGCAACAGCAGAGGCTATTATAAGATTCCTTTTCTCTTCAGGACTAGCCTCGCCCCAGTTCAACATATATACAGATGTATAAGTTCACCGTCATTAAAACCATCGTGCTTGGTCCCAGTGTTCACTGCTTCTTAATGTGGGGAAAAACTGATTGCATTTACCATAGTCCAAGAAAACGATTGTTGAGAGTGGCGATGTTATATCATTACAGATCATCTACTGGTGAAATCATGACGACTGCTTTCTCTCCTCCAAGTGCTTTTCTCATCCTTTCTATCATTTCATTGGCATCTCCTGCTTTCACTACCGTAGCTACTATTTTCCTTGTGGCATATGTTTGATCAACGATTACACTTCCCCTTCCTGATCCAACTCGTTCTTTATCTTTTCCTACCCTTTTACATCATAGATTGTCGCTTCAAGACTCATTTCTTTAAGCAATGAGGTGATATCATTAACGTTTTGTGGCTTTAAGAGGACTGTGAGTCTCTTCATATTTTGAGCCCATACTTGGTTTTTCAGAATAGGTAACTTCGTATGGTAACGTCGTTTTGTCTCCAACCATAACACTGGCAGCATTCTCTAGATAGTAAAGGATTGCAGTTGAAATTATGCCTACAAGACTGTCTAAAGAGAGTTGGAGGCACTCGCTCTTACTGTGTGATATATCCTGTATGAACAATTAGAATAGATGAAATGTAGGCCAAACAAATGGATACTCAGCGTTTTAGATTCCTCTCGTTATTGGCTAATGTTCCTTCCCTTTCAAGTTTACTTACTAAAGCCTCATGAGACTGAACACTGGAACGGCTATATTGGGTCACTCCAAATAGTTGTTCGCCTGAAGTAGAATCTTCATCTTCAGCCTGCCTTTCCTCTGTTTCATCTGTTCCGTCTGCTTCGTTCTCCGAATCCTCTCCGGGTGCTGAAAACACAAGAGGCTACTCGGAATCAGCTCCCATTTCAGAGGGCATTCTTGTTACGTTATGCCATAATATTTGACATACTGCTTGGTAAGGGGATGTAGCACCAGAAATGGCTCATACGGGGAGTCACATGATGCCTTAGACGTTATAGTGTTTATCCCCTTTTCTATCTCAGCGTATTGGAGATTTACAACAAATGTCCATTTTGAATAGTCTCCTGGCGCTACGGGAGTTGTGTCTTGATAAGGATGTGGTCTTTTACAATTATTTGGATATTACAAGAATTGGCTATTATCATCTGAGGTTCCCGACACTGTAAGACTAGATCCTGCTGGAACTGCTTCGCCCCTTTCAGCTGAAACAATATTTACAAAGCACTTGCACATTGAAAAAGTCCAGCTCCTATAACAGTTAGAGAT
>JALZGI010000388.1 GCA_030861105.1 Thermoproteota archaeon | reverse complement strand
TTCACTATTTTCATATGAATTATCTTTTAGACACATAATATACAAAATAAAAATTTCTATATCATTTAATAAGGGATTCCATTCTCTCTTTGGTTCTTCAAGGCTTCAATATACCATTCAAACTCCGCAAGAAATTTTAATACCCTTTGATTCTATGTTTCATCAGTAACTTTACCATCCTCTACAAATGCTTTGTGAACTCGGTACAAAAAGGATGAAGGTATGGACGGAGCTCCTAGTTCTGCAAATATAAGTCTGAGCTGCTGTGCTGCATTTATTCCGCCAAATATTCCAGGGGAGTATGAAACAATGGCCGAGGGTTTAAAGTAATACTCTTCTAAAAAATAGTCTAAAGTATTTTTCATTGCACTAGAAGTACTGTAATTATATTCGGGGGTAACTGCAATATATTCTTCAGCGTCGTTTATTTTACTTCTAAAATCTTTCATCTGTTCAGAAGGGCTGTACGTTTCTTTATACATTCTGTCCAGTAAAGGCAGCCTGAGTTCGAGCGGATCGATGAAAAATACAATGTGGTTACGACCTTTCAATTCCTCCTCTGTTCAGCGAGCAACTTTAATACCCTGACGATCTCGTCTAACTGTTCCGACTATTAACCGCAATTTTGGCCATTATCCATCTCCTTTTTTATTTTAGCTTCTGCTAAACCATCTAAATCAGTTGATTTAACACTTTTTGTCATGAAACTAGGGAAAGTAGTCTATTAATAATATTAGTTTAGACATATCGGTAGTTTCGTTGGATAATCTATTCCTATTTTAATGCATATAAAATAGAAAATACATGATCAGAGGTTGGAGGCAATATTCTATCATATTCTTTTATAAAGGCCTGAACATGTAGCTACAAAACTTAAGATGATCCCTCAGGCTTCAGGTTCAGTACCGCTTTTTTTGTGTGTTTCTTTGCGAGTAGTTTTTCTCTAAGGTCACCGTACATGCTAGTTCGGATTTAAGACGGGGATATACCAGGAAAGAGTCAATCTACACAGATCCCTGGTACTGCAATCTTCCTAAAAAGATGTGGTGACGCAGTCGCGCTATCAGGATATTCTTTAAGCTTAGATTTGAACTCAGGCTTATCAGCTGCATTCTTGAAATGCTGTGTAGACTCCCAAACAGCATAGTTGACAAATACACAGCTACCACCAATACCACGATGAAGCTGTGCAGAAATAAATCCTGGCTGCTGTTTGAAATATGCAGCATCAGCAGTCCATGCTTTTAACAGCTGGTCGGTGTCTTCAGGTTTGACATTGAACTTATTGATAAGAATAACCGGACCCACATTTTCTTCCATCTGAGCAGAGAGCGTCACATTTTCATCCATTTCGGTAAACCTTATCATGATCTGAGATCATCTAGATAATCCTATATCAATATAACTTACGACATTCGTACCTCATTACTGTGTTGAACCAGCAGTATCTTCTGCTGCTGCCGAATATTATGATATTGTTTTAGATATCTTGTGATATGCTCTAGGTTTCCCATCCGTGAATATATCTTTGGCACAGAACTGTAAGGAGAACATAGCCATCTGATCTACAATTGATTTAGATGCTTACCTTTTTCTGTTAGGTAATACTCTATTCTTATTGGTGTTTCATGATAGATTGTTCTTTGTATCAATCCGTTCTTTTCCATCTCTTTAAGCCTTGTTGAGTGTCTTTGGATTTATACCCTCTATAGATTCGATAAATTGGTTAAACCTGGTCTGATTGCTCATCATATTCCGCAGTATAAGCACCGTAAATCTTTTCCCAATGAGCGAAAACGTATTATCAAGTGGACATCTTTTCATCCCTTCCATCTATCGATAATAACAGTTAACCTGAGTTTGATAGTCCAGAAAGGACTATCCTTTCTTTATTATCATCCAATTTTGCCTGTTTAATAGCCTTTATAATGTTAACCTGTATAATTATAATATATGTATTTAAAACAAATTACAAATGATAAGACCGGGTGTTCTTCTGGCCGAACAAAAATATCTATAAATATTGTCTTTCCATCGCTTGTTATCATTGCATCATCCCTACTATAAGGATAGTTCTGTTTTGCTTATTGTATAATATAACAATAGAAAATCATTAGTTCTACTCCATTGTTCTTCGTCCTCCGTCACTGTTTTTGATTTTCGTTTCTGAGATTTGGTTCTGGATTGTAGCCTTTGTCTGGATTTCGCCATAAAGTTGTACAGTCTTCATTGAATAAATTCATTTGTTTGTTAGTCTTTAGATGCAATGCAAAAATACAAATTTAATAGCAAAATGACCTGGGAGCAAGGTTTGAGGGAATCTGTCGGTTATTGTGTCATCTATTTTTGAGAGCCAGTTCTAGTAATAAAAAAATGTTGTCTATGTTATTATGCTCATCATGTTAAGAATTTCCTTTCACCGTTTGTGTCGAAGAAATGGATCTTACTATACGGTATACCAAGCTTAATAATACGTCCAACAGTAACTTCAAGATTCGAATTTGTGTTTGCAACTTTTATTAAATTAGTTCCCATCTTCACTTCTATTATCGAATCATCTCCCAACATTTCTATGAAAGTTATTTCTCCCTCCATTGTGATATCTGCATAACTTTCGTCTTCTAAAATGCTAATATCTTTAGGTCGTATTCCAATTGTCACCCTATGAGGCAACCGTTTTGAAGTAGTCATATTTGGAAGGTTGAAGGATATACCGTCAGATTCAAGATGAATACCTTTAAGGTCTTTGACAAGGATGCATTCCAGAAAGTTCATCGAAGGACTCCCTATAAAACCAGCTACAAATGTATTTGCAGGTTGATTATATACTTCCTGAGGCTCACCAACTTGTTGAAGTAAACCTTTGTTCATAATAGCTACTTTATCTGCCATACTCATAGCCTCTATCTGATCATGTGTAATGTAGAGTGTGGTTATGCCTACCTTTTTCTGCAACTTCTTGATCTCTGTTCTCATATACATGCGCAGTTTTGCATCAAGGTTACTTAGCGGTTCATCCATTAGGAAGACTTTTGGTTCACGTACTAGGGCCCTACCTAATGCAACCCTCTGCATCTGTCCTCCGCTTAGCTCTTTGGGTTTTCTACCAAGAAGATCTTTCATGCCAAGCAGGTTTGCTACATCGTTGATTTTCTGTTGTATGTATGATTTCGGTTTCTTTTTCATTTTTAAAGGAAATGCAATATTATCATACACACTCATGTGAGGATAAAGTGCAAAATTCTGAAATACCATTGCAACATCTCTGTCCTTTGGAGGCAGATCATTGACTAGTTTATCGCCAATGTATATTTGACCGCTGCTAGGACTGATAAGTCCCGCAATACACCTTACAGCTGTGGTCTTGCCACAACCAGAGGGACCAAGAAGTACCATAAATTCACCAGACCCTATTTCTAAAGAAAAATTATCCAGTGCTTTTATGTTTTCATATTTCTTGGCTAGATTTTCGATTCGAAGATTACTCATATAGAAGATTGCCCGCACAACTTGTGTATTTGGAGAGATATTAATTTCATTACATCTTTTACACAAACGACTTCAAGAGTTGGGCATTATACAGAAACCCCTTATCTGTACTAATATATACTAATAGATTCTCAATATTAGAATCAATCCATCTAAATAATTGACTTCACCCAAATAGTAAATCTTAAGAATAAGACTTTATTTAAAACCCAGAATGGAAATCAGTAAACTTGCTTGCGCCAGTGTTGTGTTAGCTATACTGCTGTCACTCAGTCTAGTGCAGGCTATAGTAACTACACCAGTTGAAGCTCAAAGACAACAAGTTACACTTACTGCAATAGTAGCAGAACCAAAAGAAAGATGGGATATTTTGTTTAATGATGCATTACAGAGATTAAGACAAAATCATCCTGATATGGACATCCAAATAGATTACAGAGTTTTGCCGTATGATGCTACAAGGACACAAATCCTAACAGCAATGGTTGGTCGAACTCCTATCGATCTGATATCTGTGGATCAAATCTGGCTTGGAGAATTTGCTGAAGGAGGATTTTTGACAGATCTTACTGAACGTGCTAACATCTGGGGAAGAGAAAATGATTGGTATAAAACAAATTGGGATGGTGGTAAGTATAATGACAAGATTTACGGCATATGGGCTTGGACTGACATAAGAGCTATGTGGTACTGGAAAGACTTATTGAATCAAGCAGGTGTGGATCCTAATTCATTAAAGACATGGAGTGGCTATATTGCTGATGTAAAACCACTCAATGATGCATTAAATAGTCAAGGAATACAAGGCATACATCTAGTTGGTGCCGATCATTCTCCAGATATGTGGTACCCATATCTTTGGATGCTTGGGGGTGAAATACTTGAGCAAAAAGGTGGACATCCAACAAATGGGACATATTGGTTTCCAGCATACAATAGTACACAAGGGGTAAAGGCACTAGAGTTCATTAAACAAGAAATTGATGCAGGAATTAAGCCACAGACAAATCATTTTTGGGGTCAAGAGTTTGCCGATAGGAAGTTTGCTGTTATGTTGGAAGGGTCTTGGCTACTTGGCACCTTCCCCCGGGAACAATGGTCAAATCTTACACAGAATGTTGGAATGATACCGATGTTTCCCGTACCAGATGAAAATAACAAAACTGCTACAATGATGGGAGGATGGATTCTCAGTATTCCTGAAACATCTACAAATAAGGATCTTTCCTGGGAATTGCTTACAATAATGCTTGAACCAGAGGTGCTATCGCCTATGTTGCAACAAGAGGGGTACCTTCCAACCCAGAAACCAATTGGCGAAGGTCCTTTTGCAGCTCAGCTGAATACAACCATACCATATTATGAAGAAATGATATCCATGATCCCTGTAGGACATAGCAGGCCTAACATACCTGAGTATCCTCAGATTGCTGACAATATTAAACAGGCAATAGATGAGGTTTACTTTGGTGTGAAGGATCCTAGACAAGCGCTGAATGATGCCGCTTTAAAGTCCGCAAAGGTGCTAGGATGGTAAAAGATCAAGTGGATTGAATATACGAAATGTCAAGTATACTTGTCAAGGCAGAGCCATATTTTTTTCTTGCTCCAGCCCTTGCAATATTATTTGTATTTCTAATATTTCCTCTTTTTTGGAACACATACATTTCCTTACATGATGTTTCTCTTGTCACTATCCTAAATCAATGGGAGTATATTGGCGGAACAAATTTTCTTGACCTATTTAGTGATCCGAACTTCTACATGTCACTTAGGATCACTCTTATGTTTGTCGGAGGTTCTGTAGCTCTTCAATTCGGCATTGGTTTATTAATATCTGTATTATTGCAACAACAAATCAAAGCTACTGGAATATTGCGTGCAATATTAATAATACCTTGGACTATTTCTGCAGTCATTGCAGCTTTTTCATTCAAGTTTATTTTTGATGACAATTTTGGCATATTAAACTACATATTAAATCAAATGGGACTGCAATCAGTAGGGTGGCTTTCGGATCCTAATATAGTGATATGGTCTTTAGTTATCGCAAATATGTGGTATGGCACTCCATTTACCATACTTTTTCTAACTGCAGGTCTTCTTTCAATAAATCCTACAATATATGAAGCAGCGGCCATAGATGGAGCAACAAGGATTAGAAGCTTTAGGCACATAACTCTTCCATTACTCAGACCGTTTATTGTGATTAATCTTGTTCTGATAACAATGTGGTCTGTAAATTTCTTTGATATACAACTTATTATGACAGGAGGAGGTCCTCTATTTGCAAGTACAACTGCGTCACTTTATATGTACAGACAAGCATTTGAGTTTGGACTTCTCTCAAAAGGAGCTGCCACAGGAATAGTTCTAATCGTAATCAATTTGTCTGTTGCATTTCTTTACCTCAGACTTTTAAGGAGATAAATAAAATAATGCATAAGACAGCTATTACTCCAAATCCTAAAGTTTGGTTTTTTGCGGAGCGAACTTTAATTTATTCTTTAATTGCAGTTTTCTTATTTATTACATTATCGCCTCTTGTTTGGGTATTATCTACATCATTAAAGCCAAATACAGAAGCAATAAGCTTTCCTCCTAAAATTCTACCAAAAGAACCAACAGCAGACAACTATGTTTTTGTACTAACTGATCCCACTCTAGCACGTAGTCTGATAAATAGCTTCGTAGTAAGCTTAGGCAGTACAGCATTAAGTGTTGCTGTAAGCTCCCTAGGAGGATATGCATTTGCAAGGTTTGATTTCAAGGGGAAAAATGTAATCATGAGTACAATATTAGGTCTCTTCATGATACCCGTTGTAATCAACATAATACCATTATACACAATGTTAGCAAATCTTGGTTTACTTAATTCTATAGTAGCACTAATGTTGACATTTCAGATCCTTATCATTCCACTAAATATTCTCCTCATGAAAAATTACTTTGAAACAATTCCAAAAGAGCTTGAAGAGGCAGCCTTGATTGATGGTTGCTCAAGACTTGGAGTTTTAAGACGTGTAACAATGCCATTATCAATGCCTGGATTTGCAATAGCAGCAGTTTTGTCTTTTAGATTTTCATGGAATGAATTCATAATTCCTGTTGTTTTATCTAATAGATCTGATTCAATGGTTTTCCAAGTTGCACTATATCAGTTTATTTCTTTATATAGAATAGATTGGGGGTATCTTACTGCCGGTATTACCCTCTCTATTATTCCAGTGCTTGTTTTGATGTTAACTTTCCAAAAACAAATGATTAGAGGTTTGACAATTGGTGCAATAAGAGAATGATAGATAAAACGGGACAAATGCATCTAGACAATCATGTTTAGAAGAAAAAATCCTGACATCAGACAAGAACTGTGAATATTGTCAGATTTATTCTTTAAAGAATGGATATATTGTATTATGAAAAAATAATGATTAGCATAGATTGTTAAAATTTACTTGGTCCATCCTTTAAGTCCCATTGTCATCCACTTTATTAATTTCTATTTCGACCTTATCTCCCACTTTTCACCATATACTCATATTCTTTCATTGTTATTTTAAAGGTAGGAGAATTTCCAAGCATACTATCTCATCAGTTATGTTAGCATACTATACTTATTGTGACGATTTTGTCAGTCAGTCACCGGCCATCGATGGTGCTAGTCTGCTCTAGTAATCTTGTCTTTGTCTAACTATATCTTTAATCCTATTGATTATATTTGAATGATTAGCTTCAACATTAGTTGTCACATATAAAAGGTGACTTTGCCCCAAGGGCATGGTAATGCGTTTGATATTTTCGTATTCGGCTAATACGTATTTTCC
>JALZGI010000385.1 GCA_030861105.1 Thermoproteota archaeon | reverse complement strand
GTTATATATTGCACCTTCATTTTGCTAATGTCTCATCTAGCCAATCCAATATACGTTGATTAGCAAGAGATAGTGCTCCTACATGACAATGATCTTCAGCTCCTTCCTCTTCTGTGAACAAAATGTATTTCTTTGGACATTTAAGCAAATCATATAACCTTTGAGCCTGGCCTGCAAAAGAATGGTCTTTTTCTCCAGCAAGCAATAGAGTAGGACATTTTATTTTGTCTGCTATATTATGCATAGAATATTTGGAAACCTTTTCAATAAGCTCAAGCGGAGATCTAGCTCCAAATACTGACATGCTGTGTGTAATCTTCCATTTCGTTCCAATGTCGAAATTCATTATTGTGTAAATAACAGCATTAACTACTGCCGCATTTCGATTCTCAATATCTTCACGGATTGATTGTTGTTGATTAATCCATGCATCATAAATACTTAAAACTCCATCGTCAGCTATGCATGCAGCAATACGATCCTCAAAGGCGGCCGCCCTAGGGGCTAGATATCCTCCCATGCTATATCCTATCAAAGCTATTCGTTGTGAGTCTACTTCCTCTTTTTTTGTAGATAGTATAAAATCAATAACAGGAGAAACCACTTTTTCCCAATCAGGCCTAAATGGTAGTTTTTGTTTACGCACTACCATACCTTGACCTGGTCCTTCAAAAGTCAAGCAATTATATCCTCTGCTCAATGCAGAAGCAACTCCTAGGAAATACAACTCTTCTTGACCTCCATCTAAGCCTGTAGCAAGAATGAGAGTCGGTCTTGCAACCCTAGTCTGATTTTTGTTGTATTTTTCACCATTATTTGCATTGAAAAAGTATCCAGGAAGCGTCGTTCCATTATATGGTATTTCAATCATCTCAACAAGAGATGAAAATAGTTGTGAAGCCCTTCTGAATGATTCAACTCCTTTTTCCCATGTAGGTAATATTCTTGGGTCTGAAGGATTTGTATCCAAATAAAATGCAGCGCCATTCTGATAGTAGTTAGTTGCCCTAAGATAAGCCTCCCTTGCACTATCCTTATGTCCTTTGGAGATACAATCTTGAGCATACTTGTATACTCTATCTGCAGTTCTTAGCCACTCTATATACCAACTTTCTATATCTCCATTCCTGATACGATAGGCAGTAGACAAACATTCTCCTATATCTGCACCTCCATAGTAAGTTTGGCCAATAATCCTAAGTAACTGAAAGGAAAATGAAGGTTCATGAAATATTAGTTGCATCATATTTCATGAGAGGTCATGTATATTTAAGATCTTATTAGCGCTTAATTTCCAACCGTCATCATTCTTCAGATTCCATTACTTGATTGAAAGACAAGAAGATAAGCAACCCAGATATGGTTGATATAATTGATTCTATTACAAACGAAGTGCTAATCAAGTATGTGAGAATCTCCTTGGAGATATTAAGTGGAGTTGTTACGTTTAACCCTTACACACGCAAGAAAAAGACCATCGAAGATGAAGAATATGTAAAGTGGATGTTTATGCTTGGTGAATATTATAGAGGTCAGAGAGACTAACTAAAATTACTGAATTTCCCCGTTTTCTTATATTACTGACTTCTCTTAATACTTCATCCAAATATCGCTTCATATTAGCCAGTTCATCTTCTGCAACGTTAAGTTGATTTAGATTGTTCATACAACTCAGTTTGTCTTTAATAACTTTCAATTATGTTAGCAAATGAGAGAACGGTTGATTTGCTATTGGAATATACTGATGACCCTCCAGCGATATTTGAATCTCCCTTTGTATCATCCTTTGTCTCTATTATCAAACATTCCCTTTGGTCAAACAAAAAGAAGCCCATTCCTCTAAGACCCTGCTCATAAATTCTAAAGTCAACCTCTGGAGATTCTAACTTAGCCTCCCTTACTGTTTCCGTGATTTGTTCATCAGTTGAATGAGTATTTTGATCCTTCCTAGTGAATGAGCAGTATGGCCACTCAGGAAGCATTATTCAATGTAGAGGTGCTATGCTTTTAGAAAAATACTGTGATACATTCGCAGAAACTGAAGTAAAGTAACATAATAAGATGTAACCTGAGGAATCTATTAGGGATTGAATTGAGTTAATCTTTCATAGACATGTGGGTTGATGTGGTTTTATTTGCAATAAGTTATAAAGAGATTTTTCCTAAGCCTATGCAGCTTATTTATCATATGAAAACCTCAGGCTCTCATTCCGTGGGGAAATACTCCTCAGCAATAAGAATATCACCCATAATTTACTTTCTGATATCAATAGGTGCGTCCTTACAGATTAGTGGTTCCAACTGGGATATTGTATGGCATGGGGTTGGCAATGTTGAAACGTTCTTCACTCCTCCTCATTCAGTCATTTATTCAGGTGTAGCATTAGCAATTGGGAGTGTAGCAGGGGGGATTGTTCAAGCAGCTTTCAAAATACACCAACAAAAGAAATATGCTACGTGGTTAATACTATTACCGTCATCCTTACCTTTATCGCTAAAACTGGCTGCAATAGGATGCATACTACAGCTAACTGCTGGTCCATTTGATTTCTTGTGGCATACTCAGTTTGGATTCGATGGATTGTTAAGCCCTCCTCACTCTGTGTTGGCCGCTGGTATGTTAACGGCAGCTTTGGGTGCCTTAATGGGGATTTATAGCCATTGTAGTAATCACAGCAGCAGAGAAATCAACAATATTTCGTCATCCTCACTTTTTTCAAAACTATCACTTATTGTTGGATTTGCAGTATTTTTGATGGTTGCAGTCGGTATGATCCTGATGTTTACACTCCCATTTTCCAAAGGTCAATATTTTGACTTCAATCCCAATCCACTTGCGGCTTTGGTTGCTGCATCCGTTTCCATCCCATTTATGTTTGGCATCTGCTTTTTTGTTGCCGTAAGAATCTCTTCTTTTTCCACCGGTAACAGACTGCCCTTCATATTAACTTTCATTGTAGCTGTAATCATGACTATACAATCAACAACCACAATAACTTCCAATTCATATTTCGCATGGCTTTTTCCTGTCTATCTATTGAATATAATTCCAGCTTTGGTTTCAGATATTTTGATATTTAGATATTCGCAAAAAAAGAAGACTTCGTCATTATCACCGAAGATAGATAACACTATGGATAATAGAGCAAAGAAATATCACTTGATTGCATCTATTATTGTTTCAATGTTTTACATAACACTTTTCTTTCCTTGGACAATTGATGTCTTTGCAGGATATTTCCAACCACCAAACACTTTAAGAACAGAACAATTTTTCGTTCAACTTTTGATTCCTATAATTCTTCCCTATGTGGTACCAGCGTCCATAGCCTCTTCCCTGTTAGGAGGACTGGTGGCTCAGCGACTGATAAATTCAAGGAAATTAACAGTATAATTCTATCCTGAAGACGAAATCCAGGAATGAGTCATTTGTATAATCGATGATTTAGAATCCAACATCCTTTTCTTTATCTATCTATATTCTTAAGGTATGAATACCAAGTTTAGCCAAGTCACGTTTTGAATATGCTACCGAAGAGTGAGTATACGCTTTATGGGAATCAAATAAAGAGAGATGCGCTAAGCGATATATCAGAAATATAAGAGAAGTCAACAATTAAATCATCTCTGTTTTGACATCATTTTCTCTTTGTTGTCTTAATTCTTGTAACCATCTCCATTTTCTTGGTGTAGTATTTCTCTTATCTCCATAGACAGTTCTATCAAAGCCAAAATATCCTAGGACTGTTTCTGCTGCATCAAGTATCATC
>JALZGI010000382.1 GCA_030861105.1 Thermoproteota archaeon | reverse complement strand
GTCCTATGACCTAGAAAGGGTTAGGAAGAGGTTGCGAATTTAGTATAATGATTTTGGTGTCGGGACTTCCTATATCTTCAAGTTTCACCACATAATGAGTTTTGATCCCGACAACCTAGGTTTACTTTGTATTATCTCCGTACTTGCCTTTTTTTGTTTCCTTAAGGAATTCGCTGCAAATGGACATCTGTATAGGATAAGGGACTCACGTCCATCAGGTACTAACATTTACTCGTTGAGCCATGTGTCGCAATGTCTACACCTAAAAGCCACGGGTATATTCTCTTTGAAGTTTCATAAATAACTTATATTCCCCAATTGTCGTGAACCCATCCCATTATTCTGTGGGAAAGAAATACTGCAGAAGGTGCGAATATTATTATAGCACTCGTAAGGTGTTTTGTGAATGCTGCGAAATACAGCTAAGATCTAATCCGCATTGTAGAAGAATGTACAAGAAAAAGTCAGAGCCAGGAGAACACTGGCTGCTGCCGCATGATTTTTATGCGATAGGTCTTGGGAGACAATAGTTATTTTGGGCTCTCTTTGTTTTAGGACTCCATGGATTGGAAATGGCTTTAATCAATAGAAGACCTACCATAACTGTATGAACAAGGTGTCTCGAGAATTTGTTAGTGTTTTAAGCACAGGACTGGGATTATTTTTATTAAGCACTATACATGTGTTCGCTCAGCCCCTCGTAATGAACACTCCAACAAACATTTCAATAAATCCCGAAGAACCACTTCCGGCTAATGGTACTATAAGTATTAGCACAGAGGGAGCTACAGATTCAGACATGAATGTAATTCCACCTGAAGGAGTTTCCGTCATTATATCAAATGATACTGTTACAGTAACGAATCAGTCAGTTGACATTGAAACGGCTGATGAAGACGAGGACGAGGAAGATACTGGAGAGGAAGATACTGGAGAGGATGATGAACCAGAAGAAGCAGAATAAAATCCCATATCTTCTCTTGTTTTCGGTCTACATGAATTGACAAAAGTGATTTAGATTATCGGTATTTTTGATAATCGGTAATTAGTGTAAGTATGTATACAGCACGAATCTTATGCGGTAATAGAGGATAGACGTATGTGATAGGTCTCTTCCCTTTGGGAAAAGGACAAAGCATACCGAGGGTCACATTCCCCTTTTGATGATTCCTCTATTACTAGTTTTCATTGCAGACAAGTGAATTTCAACCGATCTTATGAGCCTATTCCCAGAAGAAGGAAATAGAATTTTGGAAAGGATTTGCTGATAGTCTAAAGTCTGAGGGGGACAAAAAACTATTTCTTGAAATGTTATAGAAACGTCAGAAATACGCTTTACGCAGTTCTATAAAAAAGACGAAAATTGCTATTATTACAATCAGAGGCTAATATCCCGATAATGATGGTACCCCATCCCAAGTTAAACACATCCATTATGTCATAATAGTACTTATAGTGCAGTTAAAACCCCTCGCCTAAGTTAAGTACATAGCAATGTGAAGTACAATGGGTCCTAGTTATGTTCTCGTGTCTGCATAGTATGAGGGGATGGGAATCCACATCCTTTCTCTTCCGATATATGTGATATATAAGCAGGAACCCTAAATATTATTAGAGATGATACTTTGCCCTAATACCTAACTTTATTTGCCTCTTAAGAGCATATATCTACTGGTCTTATACCAACCACTGTCTGACGACATGATTCTTGTGAAATTTACTATACTATAGATTACATACTTATATTATGGCAAGCGGTGACATGTAGTTGAGCTAGATGAGCATAAGTGACAAGTCGAGGAAGGCTATGGAGAGCCTCGGCTTGACAAGCTACGAGATAAAAGTTTATCTTTCCCTTTTAGAGACGGGCTCTATGACTGCTTCTGACATTAGTAAAAAATCCGGGGTACCCTATTCAAAGATATATGAGGTTTTGAATAGTTTGGAAGACAAAGGATGGTTGGAGTCCGATAGTTCAAGACCACAAAAATTTTTTCCTAAATCCCCGCTGACTGCTCTTGAAGCAATGAGAATGCGCATAGAAAGCAGTATTCGAGATAGCAAGAATACAATTATGAGTGAACTTATGCCAATCTACGAAAAAAGCGGCGTACGCGAGAGACCAGAAATATGGGTGGTTATGGGTGTGTACAACATTGCTGCTAAGATTGGCGAAATAATCCAGACTTGCCAACATGAGCTATTGATTGCATTACCCCATATAGCCGAAGGTATAGCAAAACCGATACAGCCAACTTTGAGGTCGCTGCAGGAAAAGGGTGTAAGGATAAACGTACTTGCCTCAGAAGAAGCAAATCCGGATACTATTCGGGCCATCTCAAGAGTCGCTAAAGTGAGGCTAAAAAATAACATGTTTGGAGGCGGCGTAATTGGCGATAGTAAGCACGTAATGATACTGATTAGCGAGGGTAGAAGCGAAAATGGAACCTTTGAACCAACTGCTATTTGGGCAGAACATATAGGACTTGCTAGGTTTGCAAAGGACTATTTCCATTACTTGTGGGCCGACGCGCATAATAGGGGGGAAAAACTCACGGATATCAACAACAATAACGCAAGAGAGTACAGCAATGGAACAAGTATCTTTTAGTGCTTTAAGTTGAGCTCTAGGGACAAAAACGAGTGGATATATTTTGGTCCTGCAATGTAATATTCTTGGGATGGCTTTTTATTATCTCCCTGGCTATCGTGTTTCTAGGACAAACGATGACGAGACTAGCCCTGCGGATGAAATGTCAATGAAGTAGATCTTGAGTAAGGAGTTTGTCCTCCTTATATCTCTTTTTGCATATTGGAGTTTCAGCGACCTCTTATATCCTGAATGTGAAGACCCTGAATATTTATACTGTCATAAATGACAACAAGTATGTAGGAGAATCACAATTGCCTGACCTTCTTAACGTATGGTTTTTTGATAATAGACTAGTGACGTTCATTCGTGTTAGGAATGTCATAAACTTGATAAGTGACTGATTTGAGTTTAACAGCAGATTGGTTCACATAGAAGCCACAGCATCACTTGAAAGCTTTAGGAAATTTATAATAATTAGTACCTGCAAGTCATTTATACCTGAAAGCTATTTGCATGATTTTGAGGTCTTTCCCGAGAGAGAGGAAGGTCCAGGAGAGATATACATAGAGGCGGCTGACAAGGTTACGCTAAAAAGAATCCGCGAGATGACATTTGTAAATGCTAGAGAGATTCTTGGAATAATTTATTCTTCGAAGAGCGGAAACACCCAACTTAAATGGAGACAGACAAGAAGGAAGTCGGGAAAGGTCAATGGTGACGCATCTTCAAATGCATTAGTGAATTTAGTAGAGTCAGGAGTGTTAACGCAGGAGTGGGTGGATAATTATTTAAAATCGGCAAAGACCAGAAGCAGTGACAATCCTTCCGTCACAAACGATAAACTAGCTTAAGTGATAAAAACAGAAGCAGAATAACTAGAAGTGTTCGATGATAGTAAAAGAGGTCACAAATTCTTCTAATAAGGCATATTTTGTGATCGCTGAGGACGCTGACGATCTTTTTTCTTTACGGAGAGTAATAGAAGGCGGGGACTATGTTATTGCAGACTCAACTCGTGTTATAAAGCAAGTGGGAGAGTATGCAAGGCCGGACAAAGGTGAACGTATTAAGGTAAGGGTTTCCATTAGGGTTGAAAATATCTCTTTTGATCAGTCGATAGATAGATTACGTATAGCTGGCATTATAACATCTTCGAGCAGTGAGTTGGTATCTAAAGGAACACATCACTCAGTCACTCTGAGAGTAGGTGATCCCATTACTATTGACAAAGGTCGAAAATGGAGTGATCTTGAGATAAATATTTTAAGAAGACCTGGAGATACTTCTGGCTTTATCCTTATCGCAATTGATACTCAGGAGGCAGCGATAGCAAAACTTTCGGGGACTCATTTAGAAATAATTCCCAACATTTATTCTGGAAAGAGCGGCAAAAGATACCCTCAAGCCATTAAGAAGGATTCCAAGACAGAATCCTTTTTTGAAGATATAGAACGAACAATTTCTAGCTTATTTATCGCAGAGAAAGATAGATTTAAGGCAATAATATTTGGTCCAGGTGAAACAAAGCGTAGATTTTACAATTTTTTGTCGAATGCAACGGAGCTTGTTAAAAGCACATTTTTGGTACTTGAAGGAATTGATGTAGCAGGTGAGGATGGAATCTATGTATTTTTAAGATCGTCTGCAATGAAGGAAGTCATGAAAACTAGTAAACTTGCATCAGTTTCACTCATAGTTGACGAGATTATGTCTCTTGTTAGCAAAGGAGAAATCAGATTTGCTATCGGTATTGATGAAGTTCAAAATGCTGCATCGATGAAAGCTATTAGGCATTTGGTTCTCTCAGATTCGATTTTTGAAACAGCAGCCGAAAGTGAGATCATTAAACTCCTAAACCTATTAGAAGGTCAAGGAGTAAAAGTTTATGCGGTGGACTCATCTACTGATATTGGGATGCGGGTATCAGCTTTAGGTGGGATAGTCGCTTTGCTTCGCTATGCAATCAGCTAAACAAACCATTCTACTTTAAACTCCTGCCCCTTTTTAGATTTTTTTTATTCTTTTCATTTTTATTTGTCGATTCGACCAACCATGACATATAGCTTTTGGAGACTTGATTCATCTTTAACTCGATTATTTCCGGAACCTCATATGGATGTACTTCTTCTATGTTCGATTTTAATTCCTCGTATGCAGAAGTCGTACTCTTGAAGAGACCCAAATACTCCTCGTGATCTTCTAGTTTGTTTTTCCAGCTGTATAATGACCTGATCTTCGTAAGATTGACGCATGCACAAAGTCTCTTATTTATTAATCTCTCCGCTATCAATAAACCGGACTTTTCGTCGGGAAAAGTTGACATGACAATAACGCCGAGTCGCTTGTTTTTTGTGTTCATTTAGTTTCGAATTTATGATAGCAATGCCTTTCATTTATCTTTCTGCTTTTCAGTTGATATTCACAATGAGACGGCCCATAGGCGAAAAAATAATCCTAACTTGACCTATCTACAATAAGGCAAATATGTAAATTTTGGAAAGCATCTTACTGTGAATGTTCACCTATCGAAGACCTTGAATTAGAATTATGGCCAAAGGATCCGACCGGTACGTCTGGGAAGTTTTCGTTTACTCTCTGTTCAGCTATAGCGTTTGCCTCTGATAAGATCTTATCTATATCTTCGCCGCTTGCGTCGTAACCAATCGAGGTATTTTCTAGCGCAGATGCGTTTGTCATGATATCATTGAATACCCCATTAATTTCTCCTAACTGTGTGTCTACTTCAGGCAGTACCTCCGAAAGTCCAGGTCTCAGATTTGATAGCGAGCCCATAGCTGGGCCTAGTGCTGACATTACATTTCCTACATCTATTGTTGAATCAAGTCTAAAATGGACCTGTTCTAAGGAAGTTTTTAATTGAGATATAATCTTTGAGCTTTTTCTAACTTGTGCTAGTTCGCTTGATAAGACTCTACTCTCTTTTACGTCATGTTTTTGCATATGATTGACAACTTGATTGAAGAGAGATTTCTCTTTCCCATTCAGTTTACTAAGAATTGTATCTAACTTTTGGTTTTGCGATTGAATTCTATTTTTTGCAAACTCTATTCTGGGCTTTAGGGGTTGTGGTGTCCTCACAGCTTCTCGTATTTTCTCTGTAGCATTTAACCTATTTTTTTCTTTGATCCAGTTAGTATTAAAATCTGTCATTATGCTTTGGCGCATAATTGACAGGGAGCGTTAAATTATTGCATAGTTACAATAGAATAACCAAGTGGTAACATTTTCTACACTCAGTGTACAGGGTAACCAAACTCTATATACCATCATCTTTCTCAATGTATTGACTAAACATCTATATTGCACTACTCGGTAGGCGATGACCTAAAGCACTTATTCACATCCGTTTTTGTACGGTATTATCAAAAAAAGACACACGATTATATTGATAGATCTATTAGAGATTAAAGTTTCTTGTAGCCTATAAATCCAATTTGAGATCGGTTACCATGCGGATCCGAATCGTAGGGCTAGGATTAAATGGCCATCAATAAACTGCGCCAACAGCTTCCTTTTTTTCTTTAGAAAGTTCGCGGTACCCCTCTTTATCTATAATGACTGCATTTATATTATCTCCCGTACCGGCGTTTCTTCTGATAGCCGCTGCAACTGCCTGTATGGCAATTTTGTACGATTCATCTACATTCAGATTATCTTTGAATTCAGATTCAAGATAACCGTAAGCTACGGGAGAGCCGCTTCCAGTAGAAATAAATTTTTCGCTAGTCATTGATCCAAATAGATCGATATTGTATATTTGTCCCCCCACATTCTTATCATAGCCTGCAAGAATAATTTGCACATAGTAGGGAAAATATCGCTGATTAAACAATACGTTGGAGCAAAGTCTTGCAGCTGATTTAATGGGCATAAGCTCCCTATTTGTAAGGCGATAGATATTTGCATTATACCGCATTATATCTACAAGATTTTGGGCATCTGCCACACCTCCCGCAATTGTCATGCCCAAATGTCGATCAACCTTCTGAATTTTCATTACATGTCTATCAGCAATAAAGAAACCCGCACTAGCTCTTGTGTCCGCGGCGAGTACTACGCCATCGCTGCACACCAGAGCACAAGTTGTAGTACCTTTCTTTACCTGATCTGCGATATATTCTAGATGCCTATTGCTGTCTTGTTGGCGAAAATACATATGCATGGATAACTTTATTCCTTGCCAATTTAAGCATTATCAATTACTAAATTTGCTGGCAGGTGCAGACTCCATAACATATGATTATATTATCTTTAGCCACGAGAGTATATAGTGAATACTGATGACGACGTTTGAAACTATTTGGGACAGCCACATAGTGTATACTGAAGGAAATGGGCATGGTTACCAAGCTACAAGTCCATCATTAATTTACATTGACCGTCATCTAATTCATGAAGTAACCTCTCCACAGGCATTTGAAGGTTTGAGATTAAGAGGCAGGAAGGTGAGAAGACCTGATTTAACTTTTGCTACAATGGATCATAATGTTCCCACTGACAATAGATCTCTCCCAGTTATCGACAAAGTCTCCTCCATTCAAATGGAGACACTGATCCAGAATTGTCGGGAATTTGGTATCACTCTTTTTGATCTTGCTAGTCCCGATCAAGGCATAGTACATATTATTGGACCTCAATTGGGTATCACGCTTCCGGGAACTACTATCGTTTGTGGTGATAGCCACACGTCGACTCATGGTGCTTTTGGCTCATTTGCATTTGGGATCGGTACAAGTGAAGTTGAACATGTATTGGCTACCCAATGTTTATGGATGGACAGGCCAAAGACATTTGCGATAAATATTACAGGGATGAGAAAAAACGCTCATGCAATAACCGCAAAAGACATTATACTTACTATTATTCGACAGATAGGAACATCTGGTGCGACGGGCACAGTTATTGAATACCGAGGTAATGTTATATCTGAGCTTTCTATGGAGCAGAGAATGACGATATGTAATATGTCAATTGAAGCAGGCGCCAGGGCAGGATTAATAGCCCCCGACCAAAAGACTTTTGATTATTTAAGAGGAAGAAGGTACGTTCCTGGAGAGAAGGAATTTGAGAAAATGGTTGAATTCTGGAGGGAAAACTCAAATAGAGATAAGAATCCTCACTTTGATAAGTCGGTAACAGTTGAGGTTAGTACGGTTGCACCTCAAGTTACGTGGGGAACTAATCCTTCGATGGCCGTAGATGTCACGGAGGCTGTTCCAGATCCTGAGGAATACGCTAAGGGCAATGAGAGCGAGGTAAAGGCAGCCACTCGCGCTTTGCAATATATGGGTCTTAGCCCCGGCATTCATATCACGGACATTCCTATCGACCGTGTCTTCATTGGTTCATGCACGAATTCTAGACTAGAAGATCTGATAGAAGCATCCATTGTTGTAAAAGGTAGGAGAGTGTCACCAAGAGTTCGAGCCATGATAGTTCCTGGCTCTCAGCAGGTGAAGCTAGATGCAGAAAGACTAGGGCTAGATATGGTTTTCAAGGAAGCAGGTTTCGAATGGAGAGAATCTGGCTGCAGTATGTGTCTTGGCATGAATCCAGATATCTTAGCAAAAGGTGAAAGGTGTGCAAGTACTTCAAATCGCAATTTCGAGGGTAGGCAAGGAACAGGAGGTAGAACACATCTTGTTAGTCCAATTATGGCAGCAGCAGCAGCCATTGAAGGCCATTTTGTAGATATAAGGGACTGGCTTTAAACCCATTGGATAAAAACTAACATGGAATGTATTAGAATTATAAAAAGTAAGACAGTTCCCTTAGATATGGTTAATGTAGATACTGATCAAATAATTCCAAAGCAATTTCTAAAGCTCACTCA
>JALZGI010000378.1 GCA_030861105.1 Thermoproteota archaeon | reverse complement strand
ATTCATATGCGGAGATGGTGTAGATACTGTATTAGACTACAATCCAGCCAAGGGAGACATCATATCAAATGATTGTGAAATAGTAAATACTGTAAGCTGAGAGGCCTGAGAAGCTAATTTGAGCTCTCACAACAGGAATTACACCTTATGTGTATACATTGGTTTGAGATGGTTTACAACTAGCTTTGGTTAGCAAATATGCATAATGAGTGATGGTATTCAGCAGAATCCATTACGATAATATTTTATGGACTAACTAATCATTTTTGTTGACTTGTAACCTTTTTAGTTAGGTTATTTAATGCCCTATTCGTGTATAGATTTTTAAACGTAGATTCAATTGTATATGCCTAACAACCATGAATTCACGGTCTTCCAATCCTTTGTTAGAGATAACGTTATAATATCTATCCAATTAATATCTCTCAAGTCTTAACCGTATGTCATATCTTGGGATACGTATATGTCTATTTACAACACTCCTACTTGCTTCTATTTTATCATTATCCATCGGAAATGATTATCTTTTTAAAACAAAAGGAATTGTCTTAGTCTCCCAGGATGGTTTTTCATTACATACGGCAAATGCACAAGAACAAGACGAAGAGACAGATGGGACAGAAGATGAGGAAGATGAGGAAGAGAGTCAGCCTAACAATGACAATAATAATGAAGAGGGTGATGAGGAAGAAGATAATGAACAGACGAAATCCATAGGTATATGCTGTAGTTGGGATGAAAGACTTGCAGATGGAGTATTGACATATAGGATAATTGAGAGAGTTGGTGAGGATAACAATGATGATGAAGATAATGAAGATGAAGAAGGAGATGATGATAATCAGGATGAGGAAGAATTTAGTGTTGACGACCTCTCCATCAGTGATTCTGACCAGAGAAGAGCAGTAACTGATGCTGTTAATGAATGGAATGCAAGAATTCCCAACTTAAGACTGGTAAACGAAGATTCTAATGTTGATGCAGATATAGAGGTGCAGTTAGTAGACGGATTGGGAGGCATGGCTGCAGGGGCTACTCTCCTAAGATTTGACGAAGATGGTTTCATGAACAAAGCAACAATATTGTTACCAAAGGCGGCGTTTTTCATTGAGAGTGACTCTCAAATTTTCGCCATTCAACATAACACTCAGAAACTAAAAGAAATCGCAACACATGAGCTGGGACATGCACTTGGACTTGAGCATGCTAATTTTGATTCTGATTTGATGAGTGAGAGACTTAACAGTGAAGAAACAATGAACATATCTCAATGTGATGTTAGCGGTGTAATACAAGCCAACCAGTGGAAACTTGAGAATAATGAGAGTGTTCCAAACGGCCCTGATGTAGACGAAATTAGCTGCTAACGAGTGGACATAGCAATTATTTACAAAGCGTGCGTCAGATCTGCTCAAGGTAACACTGTGAATCGTAATTTCAAAGCTTAGGAAACTCATACAAATGGATATTAATCCTCATACACGCAGTTATTGCAATCAATAGAGACTTTATCTGAAAGTATTTCCGAAGTCTCCGGACCCTCAATTGTCTATACTAAGCGAAATTGAAGACTTTATGTAATTCCATAGTATAATATTCATCTAATAAATAAATTGAATACAAAATACTAACTGATAAAGTTCACATAATCTTTAGGAAAAAGAAACTGTATGAAATGCTTTTCATTTTTATATATCTGAAAAGGAAAATCCTTTGATATCAATGAAAAGTAGTATACTTTCTATAATCTTAATGACACTGATAATTTCTTTAACTATAACAGTGGGTTCTGACAATCTTACCACCTCAGCATTAGCCATAGAAGACTATTTGCAGCTAAGATCAGCCAATGTTAATTACCATGGCGGAGAATTAGACGTGGACATACGAACTGGAGGCAACGTACCTTCAGAAAATGGTAATAACGGATTTGGATATGCTATCTTGACAGATGTGGGAGATGAGTCGGTAGATAATGTGCTTGTGGCTATTAGTGATATTGGAATTAAGAATCTTGATAAATCAACAAAACACGACAAGCTGAATACATATGTGCTTGATTTAACAGGTGATACAACTAGGGCTTGTAGTGATTCAGACTATGAAGTTACTAAAAGTTCCTCAGATAATGAGGCATTTGATACTGACTATCCTATTGATGTAGAAGGAAATAAGATATCTATAGACGATATAGATACAAACGATTTAGCTAGTGATACTGTTAAGGCAATAGCTTCATTTACTGCAGAAGCAATAACTAATAATGGTAAAATCAAACAAATCTGCATAGATATTCAAGATGTACTAAAACAATCTGAAATAGGTGTTAGTTATAACAACAACAATAATGACGATAACAATGACGATCACGATAATGATGATGATAAGAGCAGACACAAGGATGATAATAAGAAGGATAATGATGATGATAAGAACAGAAAAGATCATGATGATGATAGCAAAAAGGATGATAATGGTGACGATAGTCTATTCGAAACAGATATTGATCAGAGCATAGAGCAGAGCAATGAATGCAATAATGATGCTAGTTGTAGTAATGAGGCAAATAATGATGTTGATGTTGATATAGGAGAGGAGAGCAGCAGTGATGATGATGATAGCTATGTTGATGGAATTGACTTAGATATTGATCAGTTAATCGGCCAAAGTAACACATGTGATGATGAAGCTGATTGTGATAACGAAGGAAGTAACGAAGCGAATCTATGGGAAGATATCAGTGACAATAGCGATATAGGTATTAGTCAAAGCATAGAGCAGAGCAATACGTGTAGTGGTGAAGCCAACTGCAGTAATGAAGCAAATAATGAAGCGAATGTATTTGGTTATTCTTCAGCTGCAGATGATGATGAAGACTTTGATTTTGATTCTGATGTAGACATTAGTCAGAGCATAGAGCAGAGCAATACGTGTAGCGGTAGCTCCACGTGCAGCAGCATTGCAAGTAATGTAGCTAACATAAGCTAGAAGAATCAATGTCCTCCAACGGTTATAAACAACTATTAATGGGGGGCATGATTTTAGGTTTAATCATATTCTTTAGCAATCATCTATTATCCTATGCTCAAGAATCATCAGAAAATACAGATGAAAGCTCTGATGAAACTCCAAGATTCAGTATACCTTCTATATTTTCGGGACAAGAACAGGGGCAATATCAAAACTCAGTAATACAGAGAGAAATAATACAACAACAACAACAACAACAACAAAATCAAGAAGAGGAAAATAGAGTTGCGATACCAGGGCAACAAGGAGATATAGGAGAAGAAGAGACACAAGAAGAACTAGAGGAGGACGATATTACTGCTAGCAGTAGCAGTAGAAATATCATAGAAGAAAAGGGGGAAGAGGGACAGGACAACCCTTATGGTAGTAATAATGATATTCATTTCGAACTTCCTTTTCCTTAAACTGCTAAAAAAATCCAGTGAAATTTCTTTTTCCGATATTTCAGTTTGAAGGTTTTTGGACACACGTAACATCATTTTGTTTGTTGTTGTTATTATTATTATTACTATTATCATCTTATTACCATAACAGGACGATGTGCATAGGTTAGCACTGCAGAAGCTACGCTTCCAAGTAATAATTTCTTTATGCTAGAATATCCTTTAGTACCAAGGACTATTAAATCAATATTATTCTTTTCAGCATAATCAACTATGGCTGCCTCAACTGATGTAGAAGTTCCGATTAGTTCTACTTTTGATAGTTGAATATTCTTTTCATTGGCTTTTGCTTTTAGCTCATCAAACCATTCTTTTGCCTTCTGTCTTATGTGTTCTAAAGATGATTTCCTGTGAATAGGTGTTTCAAAGTCATAGATTCCAAATGAGAACATCTCCATATATTGCTGGATCTTTTACTATGTGTATTGCATAAAGTTCTGCATTGAACTTGTTTGATACATTGATTGCATAAAATGCTGCATCCATTGATTGCTTGGAGCCATCTATTGCAATAAGTAGTTTAGAAAATATTCCTTTTTGTTTTTCCGTCCCTGGAAACGACATATGTATTCTATGACTGAGAAATCGACTGTTACTTAATTAACCTTCCAAAATAAGGTTTGGGAATAAAAACTACACTACACCCACACTACTCTACTTTTACTCTATCTTTATATTGTTCTGACCAAAATCTTGAAAATGCTGCGACAATCGCAATTGCCACAAACAATATTTTGAATTCATTGGCCAACCGTAGAATCTATTGCATATAAACTTTCATACGGAAATCATATAGAC
>JALZGI010000340.1 GCA_030861105.1 Thermoproteota archaeon | reverse complement strand
GCATGCTTTTGCCATCCCAGTCTTTCGATCATATCAGAAGGGATATTTAATCTGTATTTGTAAACCGCCTTTCCTTTATACCTATAAGCAGTCTGTTTTTGTAACGCTATTGTTTTGGAATATTCTTCCTCTGACATGTTGAATTTAGCTGATTATATAGTATGGGGTCATTATATATATTCAAACCCCCCATACAAGTTTTAAGGCTAGTAAAGCTTAAAGAGAGCACATGGTGGGCAGATTTGCTTACTCATTGTGAGTAATAAGAAGTTGAGGTTAGTTAAAGTTGCTGTTACCTGGGGTCCTGTACCAGTTTAGTCCTAATATTCCACATTATACGCTATTTTGTATCCAAGGGCATAATCATTACTGTGACCGGTCTCCATCCCAGTCTAAAGACTGAAGAGGTGTTTGGTTACATACATATGTAACAAAATCAACAGTGACGGAAATGTCACTATTGAACACTTTTTGGAACTAGTTGACGATAGATTATTCATTACGACCTGGGCAGGCTATTTTCTTCACGCACATCCATAACCATATTAAACTTTAATGACAACCCACGTCAAAAGCTATGAGTTATTTTGAATCATTTTTTGTTTTTCTATATAGCCGCCTTTTACGGTACTCATTGTTTCGGTATCCTTTTTATAATTTACCTTTTTTACGACTTATTGGTGCTGCCATCAAATGTCTCTAACGTGATCACTGAGATCGATGACCAACATTGATCAATTGTTGTCATAAGTAATTATATGTCTTAGAATCTGGGCGGTTTTGGTAAATAATTAATTTTGCGAAAGAGGATGAAAAAGGAATAAATATGATTTTAAGGAATAGAACACCATTTATCTGCGTGTTTAGGTACCATTATATGATAGCAACATCTCCCCATCCTAACTGACTATTATGGATACCAAGACTGGCCTTGAAAAGTTAGCAGATGATTTCATAGAAAATTATCTACGATATAATCCTGTGATGATATATTCCTTAGATATGCAATTAGAAGAGTATGTACAAAACATAGAAGAGATTGAGGATAAAAGAGATGAAACGCATTGTTAAGCCGTTGTTCAAAAAGAGGATTTTCTTTTTCTTCTTCTGTCGTTGCAGAACGTTTCATTAGTAAATTAAGGAATAATTCCGGTATAAAATGTTAGATATTATATAACATTAGCAGCATAGAATGTCATGTCCAAATCCGAACTTCATCAGAGACTGAATAGAGTATCCGAGATAACACTCAGCGTTAAAGGTAAAAAATCAGGCAAAGATATCCCTCGACCAGTCTGGTTCGTGCATGAAGGCAGCATCTTGTATTTGCTTCCAGTTCAGGGCTCTGATACTAACTGGTATAGGAACCTGCTAGCCAATCCAACATTGAAGATTTCTATAAATGGCTCTGAAATATCTACGAGAAGTAAACCAATAACAGAAGGTAATAGGGTTGACGATATTGTGAGGAAATTTAGGTCTAAATATGGTGAGGGGGAAGTGAAAAAGTATTATACGAAATTTGATGTAGCTGTTGAAGCCCCTCTCTGACAGAGCTTCATAACTCTAATATGAGTAAAGGAAAAAGAAAGCCCGCAGACTAGACTCACCCTAATAGAGTCGCGCCCACATTAATCAATTAGTATGCTATACCTCCCACTCTTTGCTTTGCTGTTTTAGACCATACTTTTCTATCTCAAACCTAGTTGGTATTATAGTAATGGAACTCCAGTATGTTTTTGATGCCAATCCCTTTATACTCTGATTTATCCTTTGTACTAAAGTCGCAATCGTTATGATAATATGAAAAATGGGACGCGGGACAATTTCTTTATCAAATGTCAGTACTCTTTCCTTTTCTTCGCCTCTTCCTATTATATCAGATTCATTGGAAAACCTTTCTCTGCATATTTTTAGAATTCACTTATGCGTAATTTTGCTTATTCTCAGTAGTACAGTGTAGCAGAGTAATAAATTACATCATACTGAAACCCTCGTGTCCTTAAGACGCCATTTACCAACTAAACCTGTCCTTTATACCTACGAATGTTTTCCTGTAACTGTTCTATGGAATAGATAGGGAGGGAGCATGAGAAGTTTCTGCATACAAATGCGTATTCTCCATGAGTATTTCTGTTGTTGACATCGTCTTTTTCTTTGTCGGTGGCATCCTCTACTTTTTTTCCGCTGAAAAATGAATACTTACCTAATTCAGTTAACTGTGAGCTATCATTTACAAGAGCCACAATACCATTAGGAATAAACTGTTTGCCGAGCCAATCGCTCATCCGTTCTGAAACAATTTGTTGTTCTGTATTTTTCGCTATTATCGTTATTTCTATTGGTCTGCGTACATAAAGATATATTGCATTTAGCAGGTGTCCGAATCCAAAGGGGTTTTCAGCAGCTGCTTTCATTCCTGTTTTCATAATTTGCTCAGACTTCAATAGATAATCTTCCTTCTGTGTCATAAAATAAAGTCTCAACATACCCAAGGCAGCCATCGAATTCCCACTTGGGATTGCAAGATCGTATACTGCCTTAGTTCTGACAATAAGTTGCTCGTGGTCATCAGAAGTAAAAAAGAAGTTTCCCTGTTCCGGATCCCAGAAATGTCGGATCATATAATCGGTATATATTATTGCCTTTTCAAGAAATTTAGGCTCAGTATTGACTTCAAACAGATCCAATAAAGCATTGATATAGAAGGCATAATCGTCAAGGTATGCATTTAGTTTTGAAATTCCATCCTTAAAAGTTCTGTGAAGTCTGCCATCGCCTGTAGCAATTTTATTCTCGATGAATTCTATTGCTCTTATAGCATGATTAACGTATTTCTTGTTACCAGTTACTTTATAAACCTTAGCGAAGGCTGATATCATCAAGCCGTTCCACGAAGTAAGAATTTTGTCATCTCGCCCGGGCTTAATTCTCCTCTCTCTAACTTCAAAAAGTCTCCTAGAAGTCTGCTGTATTATCTGTTCAATTTCTTCCTGAGATGTATTGTATTTTTTTGCGATTTCGTTGGAAGAACGTGTTATATGAAGAACGTTTTTTCCTTCGAAATTGCCGCCTTCTGTTACACCATAGTATTCACAAAATATATCCGCATGCCTGGATTCATTTCCTACAGATTCAATAATTTCCTTTTTTGACCAAGTATAGAATTTGCCCTCTTCACCCTCTGAATCTGCGTCTTGAGCAGAATAAAAACCTCCCTCCGGTGAGGTCATTTCTCGTATGATATAGTCGAGCATCTTTTCTGCTGTGGCAAGGTATACTCTGTTACCACTTACCTGGTAGAGTTCTGAGTACAACTGCGTCAGCAATGCATTGTCGTACAACATCTTTTCAAAATGTGGAATGAGCCATTTTTGATCAGTTGAATATCGAGCAAAACCCCCGCCAATTTGATCGTGAATGCCTCCTTGGTTCATTTTATCTGCTGTAAATGTCACAAAATCCCTAAATCGACTCAGACCAGAAATCTCAAAGTAACGCAACAAAAATAGAAGATTAGATACATTTGGAAATTTAGGCGCCTGCCCAAATCCGCCATATGCAGTATCTGCCATATGTAATAGTCCTATAGCCGCCTCATCTAATGTTGAACGACCGGTTTCTAAGGAATTTTCTTTCTGTCCTGCTGGCGTCATATGGACATCTTGCGCACTACTTGAAAGAGCTTGCATAAATTCGGCTGTTGCCTTCTCGATTTCATGCTTTCTTGTCTTATATGCTTCGGATAACTGTGTCAAAATAGTGCCAAAACCAGGCATCCCATATTTACTTTCCTTTGGAAAATAAGTACCTACATAGAATGGTTTTTGATCAGGTGTCAAAAAGACAGAGAGCGGCCAGCCTCCATTTCCAGCCGCAAGTTGACATACCCGCTGGTAAACATCATCAATATCGGGCCTCTCTTCTCTATCAACTTTTATATTAATGAAATTCTCGTTCATTAGTCGAGCTATTTCTTCATCTTCAAAAGATTCATGTGCCATCACATGGCACCAATGACATGCACTATATCCTATGCTGACAAAGATAGGCTTGTCTTCTTTTTTTGCCTTCTGGAGAGCATCTTCTCCCCACGCATACCAATCAACGGGGTTGTAGGCGTGTTGAAGAAGATATGGACTACTTTCATTAATTAGTCTGTTTGGTTTTAAGTTCTTATCATTATTATGCTCGTCTTTAACGCTGTGTTTTTGCATCAAACTTATCTATCTATAAACATGCTTATAATACATACTTATATTCTTGATTCAAGTCTGAGATTTTTAAAGTGATGAGATGAGGAGGGAAGCCCATTTCGACTATTCTCAGGAAACAAGCAGATAGGACGGGGGACAAAATTTAAGTAACAAGGGCCCTATTTGACGAGTGGGCTAACTCCTTGTCCCTCCAGGTTATTTTATAAAAGGCCGTCTGAAAATGCTGTGATGTTTGAAGATCATGATAAAAATATCTTTTCTTTTATACTCCTGCAGCCATGTATAACCACTGGCGTTTACAAGTGATTATCAGCATCATCCTGATTTGTATAATTAAGCCTCATATTGTAGATAATTATTCAGTTAAAGGATAATTATAGGTGCTTTTTTATTTCGTTGCAACTATACAAGCCTTTTTAGCCGGCATTTAAAGAAACATTTGGTGCGGTCCAAGACACAGAAGCGTACAGTGGAAGATTAGTGTTTGCAGAGATAAGATAACTCAGATTGTATCAATTGCAATCTGCATCCTAGATCAACAAGAATCACTGAATTTTTGATCTCTTTTTCCTATCTTTCTATTTTGGGAGAACATAATTATCTAATATATTTTCTAACTAAAAGTTTAACTACACACCTAATCGAAATATTAATTGTGCGCAAAGGTTTTAAGATTGGGATTATATCCGCAATAGTTATTATAGTAGGTGCAGGGACTTATTATTTTGTTTCTCCATTATTTATCTCAACTGAAGTAAATGAACCTCTGCCCACACGTGCAGTCCAATCTGAATCCTTTCAGAGGTTTGTTGCAATGACTGAAGAAGAGAAGATGCAGGCAGCAAAACAAATGAGTCCACAAGAAAGAAATGAGATAATGTCTGCGGCTGCAAGAGTAAATAACAGCGTAGACGAACCTATGGATCAATCACTTTTACAACAACCACAATCCCAATCGCAACCCCAGAACATAACATCAACAACTAATACTAAGCAGGATGCATTGAGAACTGGTACTTTTGTAGGTGCTGGAGATGGGATACACTACGCAGAAGGAATAGCAAAAGTAATTCCACTACGGGATGGAAGCAATATCCTCAGATTGGAAGACCTACATGCTACTAACGGACCTGATCTATATGTATATCTTGCAACAGACAAAAGTGCTTCGGACTTCGTAAGTTTGGGAAAATTAAAGGCCAATAATGGTAATCAGAATTACGATATACCCTTAGAAACAGATTTGACAAAATATGGTACTGTACTAATATGGTGCAGACCATTTTCTGTTCTCTTCGGAAGTGCAGAGCTTGCACTTGCTTCCTAAGCAGAGTATATTGTTGTCGAGTGCTATATCAAATATCAATTAACTATTTGTAATTGAGAGCATCCTCCTTTAGTTTCCATATTTATATTGAAGGTCTTTTCATTATGTCTAACTTTTCTTTGCATTACATTTGGTTATTTAAACTCTTCAGTCCTTCTTGACCTACAAATTAGGAAGGAAGGAATGAATGAATGACTAATTAACAATCAATATTATTAGGAGCGTTAATGCGGCCTAAAAAATTGGCTCTTGCCTAATAGAGGACATTTCTGGTGGACTTTAATATAATGAACTACTCTGATTCACATTTTTATTCACTTTTCAATTATTGACAGTTAACAATGGATGATAGCATCGTTCATACCGGCGGTCTGCATGGCCATTGTCATATTCGGTTGAATTTCCATATGTCATATCTCCAATGGTCACTTTCTGAGCGATCAGGAGACCAGCTATGGTTGTGTGGTCAGTTTTAAATCCTAAGGACTAGCTGCAATAGAATTCAGAATGAATACGATAAAGAATAAGTTACTAATTGATAGGAAAAAGAGAAGTTAGAACCGCAACATATATGATTCATCCTCTAAA